>NZ_JBEONS010000002.1:0-219678 GCF_040544395.1 Pedobacter sp. CG_S7
CCGCTTTTTTCTGAAAATAAAATCCAAAGAAAATAACACCTTAAACGATTTTTCAGGTCAGTAAAGTAAGTTAGAGGGAACCTGAGTGGTTACTTTAAACGAATATATTTAATATTATTATTCACCTAAAATTAAAAATTCATGAAAAAACTTCTACAAAGTTTGTTCGTGTTGATGCTCATTGCTTTCTCAGCAGTGGCTCAAGAGCGGACGATTACTGGTACAGTTACGGGACAAGATGATGGACTTCCATTACCTGGAGTTTCTGTCAAAGTCAAGGGAACAAAAATCGGAGCGATTACAGCAGGAGATGGGTCGTATTCTGTCAAAGTAACTTCATCGGCTTCACAAACGCTTACTTTTTCTTCAATTGGTTATTCACCTGCAGAATTATTGGCATCCTCTAATGTTTTAAATGTTGCATTGAAAACAGATGCAAAACAGCTAGGTGATGTAGTGATTGTTGGTTATGGAACTCAAAGTTCTAGAACAGTGACCACTTCAATTTCCAGGATTTCTGGAGACGAAATTAAAAACCAACCTGTAGCAAACGTAGCTCAAGCTTTACAAGGGCGTTTAGCTGGTGTACAGGTTACATCTGGCGGAGGCCGTCCGGGTTCTCCAATTCAAATCAACGTACGGGGAAGATCATCAATTCAGGCAGGAAATGATCCGTTATACGTGGTAGATGGCGTTATCTTGCCTTCAAATAGTACTGGTACTCCAGTAACCACTGGAGCAGGTATATCTGCTTTAGCTAACTTAAACAGCGAAGATATTGCATCTGTTCAAGTTTTAAAAGATGCTGCTGCTGCAATTTATGGATCAAGAGGTTCTAATGGTGTTGTTATTATTACCACCAAAAAGGGAACTGCTGGAGGTAAATCTGTAGTGAATTTTAACACTTATAATGGTTATCAGAAATTTGCTGGAACCAAAAATTTCCTTGATGCATCTTCTTACAGACAAATGTATAACGAAGCATTGGTTAACAGTACGCCTTCTTTACCAGCAAAATTTACACAAGCTCAAATTGATAATCCAGAAGCAAATGTGAATTGGTTAGATGAGATTCAACGTTCAAAATCTCTAGTACAAAATGTTCAATTGTCGATTGCATCAGGTGGAAATGAGAAAACTCAATTTTATACTTCCCTAAATTATTTCAATCAGGATTCAAAATTGCTTAATGGTTCTTTTAAGAGATATGCAATCCGTTTAAATGTTGATCACCAAGTGAACGACTTTTTAAAATTTGGAAGTAACATTGCAATTTCCAAATCAGATCGTGCAGAAACTCCAGTTGATAACAGTATATTTTCACCATTTCCAAGAGCATTAATTGCTCGTCCAGATCAGCCAATCTATAATGCAAGCGGTTCATTAGCGTCAAATGATTTTAATAATCCGGTTCATATGTTCGAATCGAAAAACTATGTAGGATTATCAAATATTTTCAATTCGACTTATGCGGAAGTGAAGATCTTGCCAGAATTAAAATTCAAATCTTCTGTAGGTATTGATTATAGTTATCTTGATCAGAGAACCTTTGACCCATCTACTTCATTATCAGGTTTAGGATCTAATGGTGCGGCTAGCAGTGGATATGTTCAAACGCAAAATTATTTAGCTACGCAGAACTTATCTTATCTAAAGAATTTTATAGACGATAAGTTAACTGTTGATGCGACATTAGTTTATGAGTTTCAATGGAATAATCGTGACAATAATCGTGTAGATGGACAAAACTTTCCTTCTAATAAAACTCCTTATTTGACTTCTGCTGCTAAAATTATAGGTGGAACATCTGCTTTCACTAATTACAAAGTGGAATCTTATTTAGGACGTTTGAATTTAGCTTGGGAAAATAAATACTTATTAGGTGGTTCCATTAGGAGGGATGGCTCAACTAAATTTCCAACAAAAGGCAGATTTGGTTATTTCCCTTCTGTTTCTGGAGGTTGGGTTGTCTCTGAAGAGAGTTTCTTACAAGGCAATAACATCATCTCTAATCTAAAAATCAGATCAAGTTATGGCTTAACGGGTAACCAAGAAGGTATTGGTAACTTTGCCTCGAGAAGATTGATAGGCACGGGTTTTAATTATGACGACCAGCCTGGTTTTGCATTGAATGCAATTGGAAGTCCAGATTTGAAATGGGAAACGACGGCTCAATTTGATATTGGCTTAGATTTATCAATATTAAAGAATAGAATTAATTTAAGTGCGGATTATTATAATAAGAAAACTTCGGATTTATTGATCAATAGACCTATACCTAGTACTACAGGTTTCTCAACTATTCTCGAAAATGTTGGAACGATGAATGGAAAAGGTTGGGACTTTAATATCAGCAGTGATAACCTTGTTGGGGCATTAAAATGGTCAACATCATTCAATATTTCCACTTATAAAAACGAAGTAACGGCACTTTATAATAATCAGCCAATTAATGGCTCTTTTGTAACTCAATCTGCAGTTGGACATCCACTAGGTTCATTTTATGTGATTAAATCACTTGGAGTACATAAAACTACAGGTGATATGTTATATGAAGACTTTAACGGTAACGGTCTAATAAATGCTGATGACAGACAATTTTTAGCTTCTCCACTTCCAAAGTTCTATGGTGGTTTAAATAATAATGTTTCTTATAAAGGGTTTGATTTAGGTGTATTATTTCAATATTCTTATGGAAATTATTTGTATAACCTATCTGCTGAAGGAACTGGTGGAAATGGAAGTTTAGGTGCTGCTGCTACAGCGACTGGAGTTGCAACAAACGTTGATAGAGATGTTTTTGAAGATCGATGGACACCAACAAATACTGATTCTAAATATCCAAGAGCTGTTGGTGGTGCTAGAGGAACATATAATACTCAACGTTCTTCAAGATACTTAGAAGACGCAAGTTATATCAGACTGAAGAATGTTTCATTAGGATATTCTATTCCTAACAACATTGTTAACAAGCTTAAGCTTTCAAGAGCTAAAATTTATGTTTCAGGACAGAATTTATTAACATTCACTAAGTACACTGGTTTTGATCCTGAGGTTTCATCTGATTTTACTGTTGCAAATACAGGTGTAGATCAAGGTGCTATTCCGCAATTTAAAACAGTAATGTTTGGTATTAATATTGGTTTATAAAAAAGTATAAGATGAAAAACAAAATATTATTAATTGCATTGGTTACTGCTAGTTTAATGACTTCATGCAAAAAGGAGCTGGATATTGACCCCACCGCATCATTATCCCCAGAAACTGTAGGATCTTCTGATGTACAAAAACTGATGAATGGTGTATATGATGGGCTACAAGAAGGAAATACTTCTTATTTCTATTTAAGCTATGCGGTTGAAGATTTATCTGCAGATAACTTAGCTTATAGAGCAACATTTTTTCAAAATGGTGAAATTGATAACAATGCTATTTTGCCGAGTAACGTGCTTACACAACGTTATTTTAACGCTCCATATGTTGTAATTCAGCGTGCCAATGATTTATTAGAGATTATTAATAACTCACCTGACGTGGCTGAAACAGTAAAGAAGTCTTTGTTAACTCAAACCTATTTCTTAAGAGCATATGCATACTACAAATTGGTAACTTTATTTGGCGCTGTGCCTATTGTATCTAACAGAGATGTAGTTAAAGTTCCTCGTAATTCAGCTGATGAAGTATATGCCCAGATTATTGCAGACTTAAATGCAAGTGTTGCTGCAGGTGGCATTATCTCTGATAGTAAATTTGCCTCAATCGAAGCTTCAAAAGCTTTATTAGCAAGAGTATATTTAATTAAAAAAGATTATGTTAATGCTAAAAAGAACGCTTCAGAAGTTATCGCATCTTCAAAATTCGCAATAGCCAATGATTACAATTCTATTTTCGCACCACCATATGTATCCACAGAACATATTTTCAAAGTAGTTTTTACATCAACTGAAGGAACTAACTCGCTTTCTTATTTCTTACAACATCCTTCCATGCCTGGTGGTGGACGAGCTGAATTACCTGCTGACGCCTCGTTGGTTGCTGCTTATGAAACTGGTGATCAAAGGAAGACAGCTTCAATGACTCAAGTTTCAGCTCCATTAGCTAATCCAGGATGGTATTCTAAAAAATATCAGGATCCTAATGGTGCCGCAGCTCATCCATATTATATTTTAAGAATTTCTGAAATGTATTTAATTGTTGCTGAGTCTCAGTTATTAACTTCTAATAATCCTTTAGATGGAGCTGCATTAACGGCTATCAACAGTGTTAGGACAAAAAGAGGTTTAAGTGCGTTGACTACCTTGACTTTACAAGATGTTATCAAAGAGAGAAGAGTAGAATTTGCATTTGAAAATCTAAGATGGATGGATATGAGAAGAACACCATCTCCATCAAACCCTGCAAAATCTATGGCAACAGTTTTTCTGGAAGCTAAAGGACGCACAATTAATGATGAATTATATCCTATTCCACAAGCTGCTATAGACGTAAATGATTTGTTAAGACCAAATAACCCTGGTTATTAATAGATTTCTATCGCGACAATAGCGTTAAAAAAAAGCTGTAGCATTTTTCAATGCTACAGCTTTTTGCTTATTAGAAATAAAACTTTTGTTGATTCTATAGTTGGTGCAGGGAATTTCCGTTCTCTCCTACTTTTAACACAACATTTCTCCCCAAAACCATGGCTTTATTATCCTCGATATGGCCTATAGGGAAGTTAAAACAAACAGGATAATCATACTCCTGCACTGCATCCCAAATTACCTCTTCAGGGGTTTGTCCGAATGGGATTTTCTCTTCCTCTATTTCATTAAAAGCACCCACAATCAGTCCTTTTAATTTAGAAAGTTTACCACTGCGTTTCAGCATCCTTATCATCCGGTCAATAGAAGATTCACTTTCTCCAACATCCTCAATGAAAAGAATTTTATCTTCATAATCCATTTCCGATAAGGAACCCTGAACCATCACTAATAGTGTCAGGTTCCCCCCTATTAATTGTCCTTCTGCATGTCCAGGTCTATTTTTAAAAGCACTCGTATATTCATAGTGAAGAGGTTCTCCAAATAAGGCCTTTCTTAAAGACTCCAGTGATTCTGGTGAAGCTTGATCAAAAGTATATGGCATCTGACCATGTATGCTTTGAGTATTCAGCCTGGTATAAACATGGGATAGTAAGACTGTGATATCGCTAAAGCCTACAATCCATTTCGGGTTTTCCTGAAATGCCGTAAAATCAAGTTCATCAATAATACGGATGGTACCATAACCCCCACGGGCAGCAATAATGGCTTTAATGGATGGGTCATCTAAGAAACTTTGGATATCACGGGTTCTTAAAGCATCATTCCCGGCAAACTGGTGATGATGGGCATAGACACTTTCACCAATTATTACTTCCAAACCCCATTGTTTAAATAGCTCCACAGCAAGGTCAATTCTCTTCGGTAATTTTTTTGCTGGTGAAACGATGGCAATTTTATCACCCTTTTTTAAATATGCTGGCTGTTTAATCATTTGTAAAAATCTTATATTTGGCAAAATAATAAAAATAGTTTTGGATAACAGCAATATAAAGAGATATACCGTTACGGCGGCTTTACCCTATACCAATGGTCCAGTACACATTGGACACCTGGCTGGTGTTTATTTGCCCGCCGATACTTATGTCCGTTACCTTCGCTCCAATAAAAGAGACGTGAAGTTTATTTGTGGTTCTGATGAGAATGGCGTCCCTATTACTCTTAAGGCTAAAAGGGAAGGCGTAACACCACAGGTCATTGTAGATAAATACCATAAAATTATAGGTGATTCTTTTAAGGAATTCGGTGTTTCATTTGATATTTATCACCGTACCTCTTCTTTAATGCACCACCATACGGCATCAGATTTCTTTAAAACCCTTTATGATAAAGGTATTTTTACAGAGGAGGAGACCGAGCAATATTTTGATGAAACCGCACAAACCTTTTTAGCGGATCGGTATATTACTGGTACTTGTCCGAAATGTGGCAATGAAAATGCCTATGGAGACCAATGTGAAAATTGCGGCAGTACCTTAAATGCTACAGACTTAATTAATCCGAAGTCGACGCTTTCCGGTGAACCTCCCGTTCGCAAAGTAACAAAAAACTGGTTTTTGCCCTTAGATAAATACGAAGATAAGTTGCGGACTTATATTGAAAGTCATAAAGAATGGCGGCCAAATGTTTATGGTCAGTGTCAAAGCTGGTTGAATGCGGGATTGCAGCCAAGGGCGATGACCAGGGATTTAGATTGGGGCGTAAAAGTTCCGGTTAAGGATGCTGAAGGAAAAGTTTTGTATGTGTGGTTTGATGCACCAATAGGCTATATTTCTGCTACTAAAGAGTTGTTTGACTACGCCAGGCTGGATGTTTGGAACCCTAAAGCTGAAGAATATTATATTAATCAAAATGAAGTAGAAAAAGGAAACTGGGAAGATTATTGGAAGGATGAGGAGACCAAATTAGTTCATTTTATTGGTAAGGATAACATTGTTTTCCATTGTATCATTTTCCCTGCCATGTTAATGGCGCATGGGGATTATATTCTGGCAGATAATGTTCCGGCTAATGAATTCCTTAATTTGGAAGGTCAGAAGATCTCTACTTCTAAAAACTGGGCTGTTTGGCTTAATGAATACCTTGAGGAGTTTAAAGACAAGCAGGATGTACTTCGCTATGTTTTGACGGCAACGGCTCCTGAAACGAAGGATAATGATTTTACCTGGAAAGATTTCCAAGCACGTAATAATAATGAGCTTGTTGCCATCTTTGGAAACTTCGTTAATCGGGTTGTTGTGTTAACGCATAAATATTTCGCTGGTAAGGTGCCAATGTTGATGCAATTGCAGCCGGAAGATCAATTGGTGATTGATGAATTGGCAGCTGCTCCTGCAAAAGTTAGTGCTTCTATCGAAAACTATCGGTTTAGAGAGGCGATGTCTGAGGTAATGAATGTGGCTCGTTTGGGTAATAAATACCTGGCGGAAACTGAACCCTGGAAGGTGATTAAAACTGATGAGGACCGGGTAAGGACGATTTTGAACATTAGTTTGCAGATTGTTGCTACGCTGGAAATATTAGTGGAGCCTTTTCTTCCTTTCACCGCCAATAAGTTAATGAAGATGTTGAATTATGGGGGTAACTTATGGGAAGATGCCGGTAAAATGGATTTGTTACGCCGTGGTCACCAAATTAATGAGGCTCAGCTTTTGTTTGAGAAAATTGAGGATGAGGAAGTTCAGGCCCAAATTGATAAATTGAACCAAAGTAAAGTGGATAACATTGTCGCTAATGTTG
Source organism: Pedobacter sp. CG_S7 (assembly GCF_040544395.1). Classification (NCBI taxonomy): domain Bacteria; kingdom Pseudomonadati; phylum Bacteroidota; class Sphingobacteriia; order Sphingobacteriales; family Sphingobacteriaceae; genus Pedobacter; species Pedobacter sp. CG_S7. Next base: position 7,323 of record NZ_JBEONS010000002.1, read on the forward strand.
TTGCTGCTCCTGTTAAGGATAATATCGAGTTTGAGGACTTTAATGCGATTGATATCCGTGTAGCAACGATTGTTGCTGCCGAAAAAGTGGAGAAAACTAAAAAATTGTTAAAGTTAACTCTGGATACGGGTGTCGACCAGCGGACGGTTGTTTCTGGTATCGCCGAGTATTTTAAGCCTGAAGATATCATTGGAAGGCAGGTTAGTGTGGTGGTAAACCTTGCTCCGAGAGAAATAAAAGGAATATTATCGCAGGGAATGATTTTAATGTCTGAAAATTCAGATGGAAAACTTACTTTTGTGGCTCCTGCAGAAAACCATAGTAATGGTAGCGTAGTGAGGTAGGTAGTAAATGGTCCCGTAGTTCAACGGATAGAATAGAAGTTTCCTAAACTTTAGATATGAGTTCGATTCTCGTCGGGACCACAAGTGTAATCCGTAAAACCCTGCAAATCAAATGTTTGCAGGGTTTTTTATTTTGAATATTACAGTTTTACTGACATTGTTTATTGATGGAAATTAAAGCTGATAGAAATTTTGGAGATTGTGATTGCGTCTTTTCTACCATTAGCCATAACATCTCCATTTACGAAAGAGTACTTCGCTAAACCGGCTCTTTAGGCGTTGTTATTCTTACTGCCAATCAATTTCTAAAAGTCTGTTAATTATTTTACTGTTATCAGAACAAAGTTTGTTTTTATTTTTTTCGAGGTACGAGAAACAGTATTCAAATTCAGATTCTAAATGTTGAAATAAATCTTCTATACTTGAATGTTCTTTTTTTATTTCAGTTTGCAAAACTGTGTAATATAAAAACTTGCCAATGTACCATTCTAAGTGTATCCAAAGATTTGTGTATTCATTGATATAGTCTCCAGAATGAACAATTTGATTTCTATGTAGGTAAATTCGTTGTAATTGAAACTCAATTGACTCTTTTGATGAGTTAATTCTATTTAGCAAATTTTCGAGTTTGCCTTCACTTAATGGCTTTATTGTTGATGAATATTCATGAGCAAGTAAGCTCGAAATTGTATCAAAGTGTTTAAACTTATCTATTGGCTTTTCTTTGAGCCAATCAAGCCATATAGTTAAATCTCTTCCAGTATTATTTTTAGGTAGTTTTGCTATATCAATTGCATTAAAACAACCTTTGTTTACTTTATTTACTATGGCAATTCTTTTTATTAAATATTGAATGTCCCGAGTTACTGCTCCGAAAGAAAAAACCTTTGAAAATAAACTTCTAACATTTTCGATGTCTGCTTTATGGGTGCGATATGGTAATATACTTTCAATTGAAGTCCACAAAAGTGATAATGAGTTTTCTATTGATTTTGACCCTAGAGCTAGATTGTAGTAATAAATAGATTTTTTTAACTGATCATTTTTTATAAAATCAATTATAGAACCATCTTCGAAATTAATATCATTATTATTTGTTAGAGAAAGAAACAAAGTGCTTTTTCTTGATACAACACTAATTGGGTCACCGCTAATTATTATGTTTTTATAAAATCTATGGCTTGAGTTGGCTTTTTTCCAATAGCTATTTTTAAAAAAATTAGTGAAAAGTGCCAACGATTTTCTATCTCGGCTTACTACAATATTTTTCAGTAGTTCATCATATTGATTTCTAATATAAGAGACAGGATCTGAGGTGAAACAATTATAATAAATTACTTCATCACGTGGGTTAAAATCCCTTTTTGGGTTAAATTCAGAACTGAATTCACTTGCTTTTCTAATATCAGCATTACCAATTTTGTATATAATTTTTTTTATGTCATCAACCTCAAGTAAATTGTTGCCTAAGTATACTATTAATTCATAATTATCATTAGCATGATCAAAAAAATCTAAAAACTTATCTAGATTAATGTGGCACTTTGTTTCAATCCATCTACGCAAGACTTCATTCAGTGTACTTATGCTATATCCTTTATAAAGTAAGTACGGTATCGTTATGTCAACCAAACTTGTAATACGGTCAATATTACGTTCAATTTGTTTTGTTTCATCAAAGTCAATTTTTTTTAATTCAGTTATTATATTATTAAAATAATTTTTTTCTAACTGAATTGAATGCTTTTTTAAGGTGTGAATAAAAGCTTCAAGTTTGTCTAAACTATCATTTTTGAAAGCTTCGTCTTCATTAAAACTTAATAGATATTTTTTTAAATCATTAAAGTAGAAGTCAACAATCGTATCGTTTACAATGTTCTGTTTAATATTTGAGGATTTAGCCTCCTTAATAATTACAGAAAGACTTCTTAAGGTTCTAATTCTTTTTTTACTTAATTCTGAAAGTTTTATTAGTTCAATTAATTGGGTGAATCCATTTATTGTTCTATGCTTTTTAGATATAGTTTCGTCATAATCACAGCGTTGTATAATTCTTTCAATGAAAAATTTTTCAAGTTTAGTTGAGTTATAATTCCATTTGGAATGTTGAGTTACCCACATTTTTATATTCGGTTAGATTTTCTTTTATTATAATTACACTGATAACCTAATTTTCTAAATGGTATTATGCTAACCGCTCTGATTTTGGTATTGTGTAATTGTTGCCACGAAAATACTTTTTTACTTTAAATTAACAAGATAATTACCTTATCATAGATACGGATTGAAATATGGATGCCTTATTATGTAGCTTGAATACGAAACAACGGAGTTAGTTCTCATGTATATTCCGATGTAAGGTTTCTTATGCCACGCTCTGTTGGTATAAATGTTTCTGGAATTCTATGAATATAGAGCTTATACTTGCTGCACTCCCTAAGGCACTTTTGGCATCCTCTAAAGAATGATATTTGTTTGTTAATAGTACAGGAAGTTTTTCTTGGTCAAGTTCATCTACGCCTGTTTCAATGTATTTGGTCAACACGAATTCGATAAATTCCTTTTGCTTATCGTTCAATAACGCAAATATTGTTGCCTGTGCTGCTGCCACACGTGCTTCTCTAGATATTGGCTTAATCTCACTATTGAAGACATATTCTAAAACGTCGAATAAATCGCTCTTTTCTGCATCTATTAATTGCTGCAGTGTATGCAACTCATCTTTACCAAAACCAGCTTCCTCTAGTTTTGCTAATAAATCCTTCCTGGTAATGGGGTTACTCCAAATGGTGCGTAACTCATCTTCACTTTTGAAAAGATTTGGTAGCTCTCCAAAAAGATTATTTAAAAACTCTTCCGAAGATATTGGTTTACCGTCTGCACTCCAGAAAGAAGTCGACATCATAAACTGAATATCTCTTTCTTTTCCATCACGTAGCTTTATTTTAATTTTCTTCCTTGTTTCTGGAGGTTCGCCATCTCCTGTTGTTGATGGCTTCGGAGGGCTAGTGTAAGTGCCCGGCGGTTCTTGAACAATATTGGTTTCTGGTTCCAAAGGTTCTCCATCCCATGCAGGGTCAGCGAAATGGTGGTATGCATCAACAAAATCGTAAATGGTAAAAAACTCTTTTCCATCAAATAAACGTGTGCCTCTACCAACAATCTGTTTAAATTCAATCATTGAATTTACCGGACGAAATAGTACAATGTTTCTAATGTTTCGAGCATCAACACCTGTGGACAGTTTTTGCGAAGTAGTTAAGATTGCAGGGATGGTTTTTTCATTGTCCTGAAATTCTCTTAAAAACTGTTCTCCAATCTCACCGTCATTGGCTGTTACCCTAACACAATAGTTTGGGTTTTTATCTTTTTTATTTTGATTGACTAAATCACGTATTGCAGAAGCGTGGTCTTGAGTAGCACAAAAGATAATTGCTTTTTCTTTTTGGTTAGCCTCATTCATATAAATCTGAACACGCTTAGCTTCCCGTGCCTTTATTTCAATAATCCTATTGAAATCCGCCTCTTTATATAATTTCCCTTCCTCAATTTCTCCTTCTATGATTTGGTCATCGCTAGTGTAAATATAATCGTCTAGGGTAGTCTTGAAGCGTTTTACCTTAAAAGGAGTTAAGAAGCCATCATTAATGCCTTCTTTAAGTGAATAGATGTAAACAGGTTCGCCAAAATATTTATAGGTGTCTACATTATCATTCCGCTTTGGTGTTGCCGTTAAACCGAGCTGAACCGCAGTGTTAAAATATTCTAGAATTCCTCTCCAGTTACTTTCGTCATTGGCTCCGCCACGGTGACATTCATCAATAATAATGAAATCGAAATAGTCCGCAGGATAAGCACCGAAGTAAGGCGCAGATTTACCCTCTGCATCTGTACCCGACATAAAAGTTTGAAATATCGTGAAGAAAATACTTCCATTAGTTGGTACACTTCCTTTTTTACTGATTTCTTTCGGACTAATTCTAACCAAGGCATCTTCTGGGAAGGCAGAAAATGAGTTAAAAGCTTGATCGGCCAGTATATTTCTATCTGCTAAAAACAAAATACGAGGCCTTCTACTACCATCTCGACTTAAGTTCCAACGGGTTTGGAACAGTTTCCAGGCAATTTGAAAGGCTATGGCGGTTTTTCCAGTACCTGTAGCTAAGGTTAACAGAATGCGTTCTTTATTCTTTGCTACGGCTTCTAATGTGTTTTTAACGGCAATTTCTTGATAGTAACGTAATTGCCAACTTCCACTCTTATCTTCAAATGGAATAGCTGCAAACTTCTCTCTCCATTCATTTTTTACAGAAAAGGTTTTATCCCAAAGTTCTTCAGGTGTGAAGTAATCGGCAACCAACTTCTCTTCGCCAGTTTTAAGGCATATATAATAAATCTCTCTGCCGTTTGTTGAGTAGGTAGTTTCCAGTTTTAGCTTGTTGCCGTATAGTTTGGCTTGAGCAACACCTTCACCAACTTCCAATTCGTCACTTTTAGCTTCAACTACGGCCAACTTTATGCCCTTATAAACCAGAATATAATCCGCTATCATAGGTTTACTACGTGTACCACCAACATTAATTTTACCATCGGTTATTTTGGCGTTACGTTCTCGAAGAACTTTTGATCCTTGTATAACACCCCAGCCACATGCTTTTAGCTTAGGATCAATCAGTTCTGCTCGTGTTTCTGCTTCGTTCATTTAGAGAGTGTTTTTTTCTATTGAGTTTATATTATGTTTTATCTGTTTTCTTGCAGGTGTTGCGCAATAGCGTTTTTCTTCAAGTTCAATACTATCAATTAGGTTAGGATTTGCTATTTTTACAATTATCAAATAGCAATCAAATAAAAAACAGCTGATAATCAGTTGGTTGATTGATTTTTGGCCGGTGTTCATCAAATAGCCATCAAATAAGAATTATGCCCAAACAGGTAAATAAGAAGGATATTTTCTTGACTTACTTTCCGGATCATCTTTTTTGATTACACCATCCTCCAATGCATCTTTTATCATGCGAGATGCAATAGCAGCGTTCTGGTCTTCAATTTTAAATCTATCTCTTAAAGATTGATTAGTCATTTTCTCATTTGACACATATTTTAAGCAAGCGTGTTGATAACAGGCTCTAATCTTTTCTTTCTTATCTAAGTCGTTAAGTGTTTTGTAACTGTACACCGTAACTCTGGTTCTTTTTTCTGCTACAATCACATTTATCGGTGGCAATTGATACAATTCATTATAATAGATAACTTTATCCAGGCCACTTCCCTTTTCTTCACAAAAACCCATTCGTCTCATCAAGTCGGCTAGTTTTTCATTTCTAGAGAGATAAGCATCAATAAATCTTTCAGGGGTAACGAGTGGTGTGCCTGGGTTTGATATTTCAATTCTATCCGTAAATATTTCAACCATTGGAAATCCCTTTTCATTCAAATCTTGGTGAATTAATGCATTGGCGACCAATTCTCTAATGGCAATTTCGGGATACATTCTGGTTTCAGTTCTCAACGCTTTACCAATCTCTTCGTTTGCGGGTAGTTGACTATTTATCCAGTCCATTAAACCTTCAAAGCCAATTGCATAACCTCTACCGCCAATTTGTTCTCTTTCTGTAATGACTTTATTTTTGCCTTTATAGACAATTACCCTAACTGATTTTCGCTCTACACTTTCAAAATCTTTTAACTGTTTAGCAAATAATAAAGCGCCAAGTTTGGTGATTGCATATCCTTTACTTTTTACCACCAGCCCTTCTTCCACAAATTTATCAATCGCACCTTGCTGTGTAGAAGGATAAGGGAGCTTAATTAAATCGAAATAGGTCTCTATACTTAGAAATTTGGGAATGTCGGAAGCTGTTAAATTATCTTTAGCAATTTCTTTTTCGAATGGGATAGTCTCTTTTTTCCAGATTTTAGCCTGTTTTTCCGGGAAACCGTTAAGTTTCCTGGTAATGCTGCCCACTCTGATATATGCATAATGCAAAAACTCCACAGGTTGTATTTTTGCTGCTGGTATAACGAAAATGGTTAATTGCCTATCTGCATCATAATTAAACTCGTAAATGCTAAAATCTATACGTGGGTTCAATCTGGTGGCTAACCAATGCTCTAGTTCTTCGCTACCTTTTTTATGTGATTTTCCCTTAAAGGTGCTACCTTTAATAAGGTGTGTTGTATCTTCAACTCCAAAAACTAAATAAGCAAAAGGCTGATTTTGTATACAAGCCCCATTGGAAAGCGCGGATATTCTTTCGCCAATTTCTTCTGCAGAATGGAAATTTAATTTAAATTCTACCCATTCACTTTCATGAGGTTGTTTTACCAGTTCATTAAGTAATTCTATGAGTTGTTGTTGGGTCATACTGCAATTTCCTTTTCAGTTAGTTCTCCTGCAAACGCTTTCCGTAAAATAGATTTTTTCAATTCTTCTAAGTCATTTATTTTCTGCTTATAGATGGCATCTAATTTTATTATTTCAACTGAAAGAGCGTCGAGGTTGGCAACAATTTTGTCTTGTTCTTTCAGGGATGGTAGAGGCAAATTATATTCTTTAATCATTGGAACGGTTAATTGAGGTATCGCACTTCCACTTCTTATTATTTCCAAATTATCTATAGAATGTTTCAGAAACTCTAAATTGATCAAAGAAAAATTTGGAATTAGAACAATCAGCCTTACAATTGGCAGATAATTTTTAAATCTGATTTCAGTATGACCTGTTCCACTTCCTCTAGCCGAAATTGTTATTGACGGCTTTTTAACTCTTGCGGAATCTGTGTAGCCATAGAACCCACTATCTTTTACTGCATTCGCATATATAGGAATTTGATGTTTTTCATTTTTTTCTAATGAAAAATTGTTTTTTGGGGCATCTCCTCCTGCAAATATTTCATCACAAACTTCTCTGATTTTTTTCGTTTCCCAATTCGCATTCTTAAAAACACTTTGCAAATAACTATCAAAAAGTTCTTTAGCATTTTTTAAATTTTGTTGGGCATTGGCTTTTGCTTTGGCAATTATTGCAAAGGTTTCATCTAAAATTGCAACAATTTGTTGTTGTTTGGTCAAGGATTTTGGAAATACAATTTCAATTTGTTTAAGATTTCCGTTGTAAAGTCGAGAAATTGTAGCCCCCTTTGTAGTTCGCCAATTGCAAATTTCATAAAATCGATAGAGATAATCATTTAGGACTTTTTTTTCATTATTGTCAATCCAAACAATATTTGAGTCTTGAAAATAAGCTGGTTTGCCATCATACCTAACACATCTTCCAATTGTTCCCGAAGCAGAGATTAAAATGTCACCATTTTTAGGAAAGGAAAACCGCTTCCTGTAATCATTATAAATTTCGTTAGAAATAAAGGCATCTGGTTCCTTACCAAAAGTGCCTATTTTAAAAAATGGAATATCGCCTGAGTACGATGTTTGTTCTTTAAAAATTCTTTTGCACATTGATGCTTTACCAATTTCTCCCAATGTACTTATTTCCCAACCTTCTCTCATATCAGTTCCAAAATTGAGTTTAAAATGACAGCACTCTCTTCATCCAGGGCTTTCATTTCCGTTAAGATTTGTTGCGGTTGGCGTAAGGATGCTTCTTCTTTTTTATTGGGGTTTTTGGCAGAGAGGTCAAAAGTGCTTTGGTCGATATCTTTTACATTAATGCTCCAAGAGTTTTCGCTATCCGCTTTGGTTTTTTGTAGGGTTACAAAATCGGCCAAATCCTTTTCATTTAGGGCGTTAGTCTTACCTAAGTTTCTGGTTAAATTCAATTGATAAAACCAGACATTTTGCGTTGGTGATCCCTTTTCAAAGAACAACACTACCGTTTTTACACCTGCACCAGTAAAGGTTCCACCAGGTAAATCTAGAACGGTATGTAGATTGCAGTTTTCTAAAAGCAATTTGCGCAAGCTTACACTGGCATTATCGGTGTTGCTTAAAAAGGTATTTTTAATGACTATACCAGCTTGACCGCCAGCTTTTAGAATCTTGATAAAATGCTGTAAAAACAAAGAAGCAGTTTCGCCAGTTTTAATCGGGAAATTTTGTTGCACTTCTGCACGCTCTTTACCACCAAAAGGAGGATTAGCTAAGATGACATCATAGCGGTCTTTTTCTTGGATATCGGCAATGTTTTCGGTAAGAGTATTGGCATGTATAATATTAGGGGCTTCTACACCATGCAAAATCATGTTCATAATGCCAATTATGTAGGCTAATGATTTTTTCTCTTTTCCGTAGAAGGTTTTCTTCTGTAAGGTTTCAGTATCCTTGGTTGTTAAAGCTTTGCTGTTTTTAAGGTAGTCAAAAGCTTCGCATAAAAAGCCAGCACTGCCTACCGCACCATCATAAATGGTATTGCCAATTTTGGGATCAACCACTTTAATTATAGTTTTAATTAAAGGGCGTGGGGTGTAGTACTCTCCGCCATTACGGCCAGCATTACCCATGTTTTGTATCTTTGCCTCGTACAGATGGCTCATCTCGTGCTTTTCTGCATTGGTTCTAAAACGAAGTTCATCAATACGGTTAATAACCTCACGCAAGTTGTAGCCACTTTGTATTCGATTTTTTAGCTCACTAAAAATCTCGCCAATTTTATATTCAATGGTATCAGCACTTTCAGCATCTGATTTAAATTTCTTCAGGTAAGGAAATAACTGGATGTTTACGAAATCGTTTAAATCATCTCCAGTTAAAGCATTGTGATCTATCTTTCCATTTTCTAATTTTGGTGCTGCCCATATACTCCACTGATATTCCGGTGCGATAATGTCAGTATATGATTTACCTGTTAATTCGGCAGCAGTCCTTTTATCCTGCTCTAGGTCATCAAGGTATTTTAAAAATAGCACCCAGGAGGTTTGCTCTACATAATCCAATTCACTTCCACAACCAGCATCTTTATGCAGGATGTCATCTATATTTTTAAAAGTTTGTTCGAACATTCGTTTTGAAGGATATTTATACTCTTCAAATATGGTGATTTTCAAACTTTTATTTCTGAATTTTTGGAGATCGTATTTTTATCTTAAATGAAAGAAATTCTTTAACATAATTCGCAATTTGGATTTACCTATATACCCATATATACGGATATACAGGTAAAAATCATTTTCCTGGCCCTTCAATTGTTTTGATTTCCTTTCGCTTTTTCATTACATCCATCATCAATTTCACCTCTTCCTCTCGTTTATTAACTAGGTATTCGGCATTTTTTGAATCCTTATGATAAATTGAATCGATTCTGACCGTTAATGATGGTTGCTCCAATCTTATCATCCTCAATTTCAAGCTGTCATCTTTTAGATTTTGCTGACTAAAGAAAAAAGCTATGCTTATGCCTAGTAAAACCAAGGAGAAAGCTGTAATTGAAGCCAATACGATAATCCATTTCCTAGAGCGAATATCTATTCTGTGTGAATGGCTGATTTCCGTTTTAGCAGGAATTTGGCTTACATATTCTTTTAGCTCATCTACCTTTTTTTCAATCCATCCTTCTTTTTTTTGAACAATTGCGATGATGTTACAAGCCTGTTGCTGTAGGTTTCCATAGTCGGTAACATATTTGTCAACTGAGCCATTAACATCCTTAATGCAACTCACTAGTAACTTTCTGTTTTCACTGTCCGTAGCTTGTGTCTCACTGCAAGATTTTAAGGTCTGATCAATCGAATCAAGAATTGTGATTATTGAAGGCAATATGGCCGACACATCTTTTTTAAGTAACGTTGTATTTAATTGGAGTTCTTCAACCTGCTGTTTGATGTTTTCTATTTCCATTTTAGTAATGTTTTAATTGTCTTTTTTTCTTTTTGCCAGCCTCGTCATCCTGGTCATGACTAATATCTATTTGAAAATTAAATCCAGTTGTATGATTTGGTGAATCGATAGACGGCTCTACAAAAGGACTGCGATCAGTCACACTTTGAATCGAAGGCAGTTGTTGATTAAAAACTTTATTTATTTCATTAAAGCTCAGAGAACGGTCTATTTCAGAACCTTTAAGAGTGTAATTGTCCTTTGTAAAAGAGATGCCCTGAATTTCATCTGTCTGTCCACGATATTTGAATTGGATTTGGATACCCTTGTATTTTAGGAAACTTTCAAGGTGATTCCAGTCCTTGCAGACTTTTACGCCATCTTTTATCGAGTCAAACATTTGATATTTGACCTTATCTGCACCTTTAAGCCTTCCAATGTTAACGTTTTCCTTGCCAACGGCTTGATGGAATTTGTACTTTGCATTAAGCTCCTTGCAAAGTTTTAGGCTTCTTATTCTCATGTAATTATTTGCAATAGTTTTGCCGTGATAGTTTACCCTGTTGTAAATAATGTGGATGTGTGGGTGTTTACGATCATAATGCCGTACAGCGATGTATTGTGTGTCTTTTATTCCCATCTTTTCCAAATACTGTCGAGCAACCAATGCCATAATTGTATTATCAATTCGCTTGCTGTCCTTTTCATGCCATGCCAGTACAATATGACCCACAGCCTTACTTAAGTTTGGATTTAGCTGTCTTTGCAGATTAAAGTCTCGTGTTATGGTTTGGGAGCTGAAATTAGATAGGCCATTTACATCGATGATCTCACTATCTTCTTTCAATACATAATTGACACACCCCTTGAATGATGTTCTTTCAATGATTTTGGCTACCATAAATTTTAAGCTGATTTAAATAGTGATTGATATGGTCAATTGTCTTTTGACAATACACAGCAAAATTATATAAGCCACTTTCATTCGCTTTTTTTGTAAGCTGGTTCAGGTTATTGGCAACTCCTGAAAAATCTCTAAATATCTTGAGCTCATCAGGGGAATATTTTGGGTAAACCTTTTTTTGAATGGAACTTTTCCTAACCCACTCCGACTTATTCATATTTGCTATTTTTGCATTTTTGAGTACGAGTGTAAACTCCGTTTCATCAAATCGTACGTTGATGTTGAAACGTTTTTTATTTTCTGATAGAGGTCGACCTCCTTGGTTCTTCGACATAGGTTTATAGATTAAATATGACCAACGGGAGTAAAAACTGGTTTCGCGTTCACGGAAACACAACCTTGCAACTCCATTTGCAGAATATCCTCGGAGAGATGAACGGCAAAAAGAAAAATGATATTTTTAAAGTTATTGTGACATCGTACCAATCGTACTTTTCGTAAACCTCGTATCGGTACGTGAATTACGTTTTGTACGATTAGTACGAATTGGTAGTTAGGTGCTCTTAAGCCATTTTCGTATAGCACCTTCTGTGACGCCTAATTGATCGGCTATTGCAATGTTTGACAATCCTTGGTTTTTTAGCCGGGTTGCTGATTCTATTTTCGAACTACGTGTGTTTTCTGTCGGTTGTCTTATTAAATCAAGCTCATTCCCTCGAGCTATTTCCCTGAACCCGAGATATCCATCCACTTTTGTAATTTCACAAATCAATACATTATCAGTATCATAGACGAGTTCAGAACTCCTCACTTTTAATTGCTTGATGTAACGTATATTCTTGTCTTTTGCCGAACGCCCGATTGTAAAAACAGAATCTGCAAAATTGCTTTTCATCTTTGAACCTTGAAGGTCATTTAAGCTGATGGGTCGCCATTCATCAACTTTTTTATTGTGCTCCAGGATGAGAAAAGTTAATCCCTGTCCAAATTTCATTTCACTTAGGCTGTTCATAATAGGGATAGTGCATTTAGCGGTATCGGTTGAGCCTGCAACAATCTTGGTCATGTTATCTATAACTATTACCGTTGCACTGGTTTCTTCAATATGCCTTTTTAGCGATGCGATAAAAAATTCTTCATATCCCATTTCTGGAAATTTCTTTAGAACGCAATACCCAGCCCTATAAAAATTCTCCGGAAATTTGAAGTGTTGACCTTCATCTGTTCGATATCTTTTTTCAAACTGTTTATCTGATAGTTCTAGATCCACATATAGCACTTGGTAGCCGATCTTTGCGATTTGCGTTGCAATTTGGACGGATAATGCAGTCTTTCCAATTCCTGTGTCTGCAAAGAGAATAACCAGTTCTCCCTGAATTATCAAAGGATCATAAAGGAGTTTAGGGTCAGGTTGGAGTGATGCGTCGTGTAAAACTTGATTGGCAGTTCTTACTTCTAATAGATTGGGGCTATTATTTTCCATTGAAACCTCCTCGTTTTTGTGACCACAAAGCCATTGCATTTATTACTTCGCTTTTTTTGAAGTACACACGCTTACCTAATCTTAGGTAGGGGATAAGACCCTTTTTCATCCAATCTGTCAGGCTAACAAGGGAGATGTCAAGTTCCTCGGCCATTTCTTTCTTGGTGGAAAGTTTTTCTTCTTTTTGCTGTTTAATCAGCGAGTCATCATTCAGATTTAAAATCTGAAATTTCATTTCTTCCCTTACTGCATCCCTGATGCATTCTATTAAGGCATTAGAATCAAATAATTGCATACTTTGCTCAGTTAAGTAAATTAAAACTTGATTAAGTGGCCACTTAATTCTTGTTCGTTAACAGGAGCAAAGCTGAGCAAAGAAGGGGAAAAAGGCTGCCTGTGAAATCTGTAAAGGCATGCTTTTAATAGAGATTTTACTTCTTAGGCATTATAGTTCCATAGATCTAACGAATAGTAAATCCAATGAATACGCATAGCCTGCCAATTAACCACTGTAAAGGTTAAAGCTATACCCGTATTATAATTACCTTTATCTACACAGATCATGGCTAGTATGCAAAAACTAAATCCTTACGAACTTCTATCTAGAATAAAAGGTAATATTCCGCAATCACAAAATGAATATGATAGTCTTAAATCGGCTTTATATGAGGATCTATTTGTGAAAATACCAGTTGTAGTAAATAAAATCCCAAAAGGTCAGTGTTTATTCCGGACAGTTCCTGTCTCGAGAGTGGATATTTCTATAGGAAGGAAGAAGTATATTAGCCATAGGCCAGATTGGGTGGATTACCCGTATTTCAACCGATGCAGCGAACCTCAACAAAGTCATTTTTACTGCTCTACTGACAGGATGCTATCACTCGTAGAGTGTTCCTATTTCATTTCTGCAGGTGAAGATCTTAATGCAAAATTTAACAAAGAAAGTGAAATGCTAGAAGTCGGCGTTTGGGAGGCTACTAAAGATTTATATGTTGCGGACTTAAGATTTGGTGATTTCGCTCATGCAGATTCAGAAGAACACTTAACTGAGTTAAAAACAAAATACGGCCAGTTTGCAAGTGAACAGTTTGTTGTGGGTTTTTTTGAATTCATTAACCGGTCATTTGAAACGCCTATTAATAAGCTCAATCACTTGCACTACTGGTTAACAGCAGCTAGTCGTACCAATGTTTAAAATTGATCATAACTGCAAAGACCCCCGTTACAGGTGAGCTTATATAGGCTGAATATTGGGTCATTTTTCTGTACTTGTTCCCATGAAGACATTTAGTTCGCTTGCAACCCAATATTTATTTCTGCTACACATCAAAAAGGGCGTCCATTGTAATCTCTGATTGTACCAGCCCAGGATGGCTTGACAGATTTTTTACACCATAAGTAGTAACCATTGTTAAAAATAAAGTTTTTTTAGTTCCAGTCTGTTCTTGGAAGCATTCGAGTTTGTTATTTAGTTCCGTGACGTAGGTTTTACTGATCTCAAAAGGTTTGGTAGAGAATTTGATTTCGCAAATATTGATACAGGAATCGTTACGGTCAATAAGCAGGTCAATCTGGGCACCTTTTTCTGTTTTAACTTTTGGCTGGTATCTCCAGACAGATTCTTCTGTATAGAGGGCTTCTATTCCCATCGCTTTTTTAATTTGGTGAAGATGTTTCAAGCAAATGCTCTCAAACGCATTTCCGCTCCAACTGTTCCATGATTGCCCAGTCATGGCCTTTAGCCATGTTCCACTACCCGTTGCCTTGCTTCCATCTATATATTTCAGGTAAAATAATGAGTATTCGTCCACCAGTTTATAAAGTTTGTCCCGGCTGTTTTTTCCAAATGGGGTATAATCTGCTATAAATCCAGATTCAATAAGCTCATCCAGTAACTTGGTGGTATATCCACCAGTTGTCAGCTTGCAGGCATCGATGATTTCCTGACGCGACAAACCCTTGCCCTTTTTTGCCAGTGCTTTTACAATATCGATATGGCTCTGTGCATTATCGAAAAGGGAAAAATAGAGGTTTTTGAATTCGTCCTGCAAAAGGCCATCTTTTGTAAAGCATAGTTTATCGATACCTTGGGCGGCACTCTCTCCGGGTGTAATTTCCTTTAGATAGTGTGGAACACCTCCAATTGCCATATATAGCTGTAAGACCTGGTATTTATCAAGTTTCACTTTCCTGTGTTTCAGGTAAACTGCTGTTTCTCCTACCGTAAAGGGTAATAATCTGATCCGTTTGGTTACCCGGTTATGTAATCCACCCTTGTTGTTTACAATCTTTGTTATCATCCATGAGGCGGCCGATCCGCAAATGACCACTACAAGTTTCGGCTCCCTCGATGCCCAAGTATTCCAGAACTGTTCAAACGCAGGTAAGAAACCAGATTTTGGAGTGTCCATCCACGGAAACTCGTCCATAAAAATGACTGTCTTTTGTTTTTTGACCAATGGAGCCAAATATTGCTTGAGCATTTCAAATGCTTTCAGCCAGCTATCAGGCTTGGCCAAAGGCAAAGATCCTGAAGCGTTGGTCAGCGCCAGACTGAAGCCTTCCAATTGCTGATCAAGGGCAGCATGGTGTATGCCAGAAAATTCAAAAGCAAGCTCCCTACTGAAGCCGTTTCTGACCAGGAAGGTCTTACCTACGCGTCTTCGCCCATAGATAGCCACTAGTTCTGCATCTGTGGATTTCTGGATGTCCAGTAATATTTTTTTTTCTGTCGTCCGCCCAATTATTGTTTCCATCTGATCTCGATATATGTGGCAAAGATAATGATTAGTTTGACTTATGGCGTGATATAAGTCTTTATATTGCGCCATAACCTTGGTGTATGTATGGTTTATGGCGTGATATGCTTTTCTATACTGCGCCATAACCATTCTTCTTCGGAAGATTATTTAGTGCAGGATATGATTCCCATAATCGTCCATCGGGGATGTTGGACTGGATTAAGGTTTCATGATTATTCTCAGCTGATTACCAATTCCAAGATTATAGGCGAGTTTATTCATATTATCAAAACGGCTAAAACGGGGGCCGGTGTAGCTATTCCATTATTGCCTGTAGTTAAGGATATTTTAAAGAAGTACGAGAATTCTGATAAGAGGCTATTTCCTCATGCAATTACCAATCAAAAGTTAAACGAGTATATTAAAATCATTGCTGAGAAAGCGAAGTTGACACAGCCGATCCAGATATCAATTCCAGTTGCTGGCAAAAGGAAAATAATTACACAGCCCTTCATAATTTAGTAACCACACACTCCGCAAGGCGTTCCTTTGCCTGTTTCTAACTTTTTATTTTTTTTCGAAGTTAAAAGCAATGTTTTCGTCAAGAGGTGTATAGCTTTAGTTTGAAGTTTTAGTTCAATATTACAATGTTTTATTTATATAAAATACTTGTTTGCCTTGCGGAGATGATATGATGTATTTTACCGTTGTTCACTAATGTGTAATGTTCATGATACATGAACAATTCTTATTAATGAACGGAATTCGCCGTAAATATTTGAAATACAAACAAGGTTCATTATATTTGGTTGTTCATGTAACATGAACTTATTTAAGTAGTGAACATGAAAGAAGAGCAAATTTTACTTCCTGCATTAGATAGGCTGACAGAAATTACAGGGATTGAAGCCAGGATTTTGGATTTACCTAGCAAAAGGAACGAGCCCGTAGATGCAATCATTCAGATATCTAAGGGGAAACAAAGCTACATTTTTGAAGCAGATGTTAAAACTGAACTTAGGACAGCTGCATTATCAAATGTATTGAATAAGCAGTTGCTTACTGACGGAAAGATTATAATGGTTTCTAGGTACATCCCTACTCCAATGAAGGAAGAGCTTAAAGCCAATAGAATAAGCTATATCGAAAGTTCGGGAAACTGCTATATTGAGACAAGTGGTATTTATGTTTTCATCAGTGATCAAAAAAGTCCACCTTTAAAGACCATCGAGGAAACCAAGCTATGGGCTCCTTCTGGTATGAAGTTTCTTTTTGCAATCTTAATGGATCAGGAGATCTTGAATTCATCTTATAGAAATATGGCTTATACAGCAGGTGTTGCCCTAGGAAATATAGGTAGTTTTATAAACGAGCTAAAAAGAGAAGGGTATGTAATTACGGGGATGAGAAACAAACAGGAGAGATTATTACTAGAAAATAAGCCAATGTTGATCGACAAATGGGCTGATATGTATAGGAACATTCTTCGGCCTAAACAACTGATTGGTAAGTTCAGATTTAACAAAAAAGAGGATAGAGAGAACTGGCATAGCTACGTTGGTTCTGATCTTAATATATATTGGGGCGCTGAAACTGCCGGAGCGATACTTACACAATATCTTTCTCCAGAGGTGTATACGATTTATTCAAATGAGGATCGTTTCGAACTGATGAGGAAACTTAAAATGGTGCCTGATCAGAGTGGAGAGGTAGAACTGCTCAGGCCTTTTTGGAATGAGGAAGTATTTTCAACTGATGCAGATACTGTACCGCCAATGCTTGCCTATGCAGAACTAATCAGTAGTTTCGACAGTAGAAACCGCGAAACCGCCATGCGCATAAAAGAAAAATATGTCAAATAATCTAATCCTTGCACCTGCTATAGCCGAAATGCTATTAGACCTACAAGTGGTGTTTTCAAAGTTCGATATCGATTTTTATCTCGTTGGAGCCATAGCACGAGACATACATCTTTCGGCCAATGAACAGTTGGCATCGGCCCGTGGAACAAAAGATGTAGATCTGGCTATAACGATCAGTGACGAAGGACAATATAACCAGGTTAAGGCAGCGCTTGTCGAGACGGGTTTGTTTGATGTACACGAAACCGAAGCAATTAAGCTAATGTATAAAAATAGTATTGAGGTTGATCTGTTGCCGTTTGGGGATATTGAACAGCCCAACAGAAATGTCAGGCTAACAGATCCGACTTTTGTCCTAAATATGCCTGGTTTTACCGAGATATATCCATTTGTTAAGGATTTTGAGCTGGGAAACGGGCAGATCATCAAGGTATGTAGCCATTTATTTAAGTCTCCTCGGGACCACAGATTAAAATAGTAAACCCTGTAAACTAAACATTCAAGGGGTTTTTTGTTTTACTTCCAGTATTACTTACAATCAAGTACGCTTTATTATATATAACCTCACCAGCTGCAAAAAAACTAAACAGTTAAATTTCTTCAATTCACCATAAAACAAGGTCTTTGGAATAAAAGGTGTAAATTGTTTACTATTCTTTCCTTATTAATATTATTGGTACATAAATATACTAATAATTTATAATTGGTATTATATTGTATTATATTTGTAGGGTGATTGGATGTGATACGAAATATGTTAATTAAAAATAATCATTAAGTTTTAATAAAGATAAGAATACAGATCAATGAAAGACTCAACAACAATATTTGAAAACATGATGCTTAATCAGGAGATATTAAACCTAGATAAGCATACTCCTTCCCATAATACATCGCTCAGAACCGATGCCTTTACCATGGATGATGAGACGAAAATTGAACGAATTGAAAAACATTTTGCTAGTATCATGCATCTTTTGGGTTTAGACTTAACTGACGATAGTCTGAAGGATACGCCAAGACGGGTTGCAAAAATGTATGTGAAAGAGATTTTCAGTGGACTTAATCCGGCCAATAAACCAGAACCAACCTTATTTAAAAATGTTTACCGCTATAACCAGATGCTTGTTGAAAAGAACATTGCTGTATTTAGCAATTGTGAGCATCACTTTGTGCCTATCGTTGGTAAAGCACATGTAGCCTATATCAGCAATGGGCATGTAATAGGTCTTTCTAAGCTTAACAGGATTGTACAGTATTGCTCTCAACGGCCACAGGTACAGGAAAGGCTGACCATCCAGATTGCAAATGAAATTAAAGAGGCGCTTGGAATCGAAGATGTTGCGGTGGTCATAGATGCCCATCATCATTGCGTTTCCAGTCGAGGGATAAGAGATCATAACAGCTCCACGCTAACAGCAGAATATGGGGGACAATTTTTAAATCCTGATGTTAAAAACGAATTCTTAAAATATATTTCTTGATGAATTTTAATGGAAAGAATATCTTAGTGATAGGCGGAAGTTCCGGCATCGGCTTATCACTTATTAAACGGCTCAGTGCCGATGGCGCTCATATTTATAATGTCTCCAGATCGGCTTCTGAGGAATGGCCGAGTGGTGTCCTACATTTGCCCCTTGATGTATTAGGGGATATAAGTGCCATTGCAGGTTTTTTGCCAGAACAACTTCATGGACTTGTTTACTCTGTAGGTAGTATTAACTTAAAACCTTTTTCCCGCTTAACAGAAGATGATTTTTTAATAGATTATCGGTTAAATGTTTTGGGTGCAGTACGCATGATTCAGCAATCAATCAAGAACTTAAAAAATTCAAAAGGGGCATCCATTGTTTTAATCAGTTCGGTTGCTGCACGTACAGGGATGGGTTTCCATGCCAGTATTTCTGCAGCAAAAGGTGCTGTAGAGGGGCTAGCTCTTTCTTTAGCAGCAGAGTTAGCCACACATCATATTCGTGTAAATGTAGTGGCACCTTCCCTTACAGATACACCTCTGGCTCAAATGTTACTGAATACACCCGAAAAGAAGGAGGCTTCAGCTAAAAGACATCCCTTAGGGAAATATGGTGTGGCCGATGACATCAGTGCATCCATTGCCTTTTTATTGTCGGAAGAAAGTCAATGGATGACCGCACAGGTCATCGGAGTTGACGGCGGCTTTGGAAAATTAAAAACCAATTGATAGGATCATGATTACAAGCAACCAATTTTCCGAAATGGAAAAGGATTACCGTACTACATTGATCAATAGCTTACCGGGATACAAAACGCTTCAAATGGTAGGTACCATTAGTGAGGATGGCATAACCAATCTGGGGTTGTTTAATTCTGTTTTTCATGTTGGTGCCAATCCCCCGCTATTGGGCATGATATTCAGACCAGATGGTCCTGACCATAATACGCTGAAAAACATGGAGTCTGTTGGTTACTATACCCTCAATAATGTTTTACCTGAATGGTACCAGCAGGCACACCAGGCCAGTGCCCGTTATCCTACAGAGGTCTCGGAATTCGATTTGTGTGGGTTTAAAAAATTATATATCAAAGGGTTTAAGGCCCCATTCATACAGCAATCTACCATCAGGATTGGACTGGAATTAAGAGATACCATTGATGTAGAGATTAACAATACAACTATCGTTATCGGTGAGATTACCCATATTCTGTTGGAGGATTCTCTTATTGGCGCCGATGGGTATGTAGATCATATCAAAGCAAGAACAGTTACTGTAGCAGGATTAGATAGTTATTTTACCACAAATGCATTGGGCAGAATGGCTTACGCTAAGCCAAATCAGCAGCCCTCCGTGTTAAACAGAACTTAAAGAAGCTGATAAATGGAAACTATTAAAAATACTGATGTATTGATAGTTGGTGCTGGTATTTCCGGACTGACTGCCGCAAAGGTATTAAAGGCTGCGGGCAAAAAGGTGAAAATCCTGGAAGCCTCCAATGCTGTTGGGGGAAGGGTTCAAACCGATGAAATAGATGGCTTTTTATTGGATCGGGGATTTCAGGTATTGCTCACTGCTTATCCTGAAGCCAAACGCTTTTTGGACTATAAGGCATTAGATCTCCGTCCACTTAAGCCTGGTGCTATAATCCTCAATGAAAGTGGCATCACTGAAATTGGTGACCCCTTAAGAGAGCCTTCTTCTTTTTTAAAAACCATGATGTCGCCCGCAGGAACCTTATTAGATAAACTTCGTGTGCTTCGACTAAAGCTTAGGTTATCGGCTAAAAGTATAGATGAGATTTTTGCTGAGAAAGAAACCAGCACCATGGCTTATTTAATTAATGCCGGATTCAGCAAGCGAATGATTGGGCAATTTTTTAAGCCCTTTATGACCGGGATTTTTCTCGAAAACCAACTAAAAACATCTAGTCGGATGTTTGAGTTTGTGTTTAAAATGTTCAGTGAAGGGGATAACGCTATACCGTCTAAAGGCATGGGCATGATTCCCAGGCAATTGGCGAATGGGCTAACCAATGATGAATTGGTGTTTGAAGAACGTGTTATCGCTATTGAGGGAAATAAAGTTAAAACCTCCTCAGGCTCCATTTTTCAATCTGAATATATTTTAATTGCCACAGATGCAATTAATTTACCTGTACCCTTTGAAAGGAATATACCTTCGTATAAGTCTGTTATTAACATTTATTTTACTGCTGATAAGCCTCCTTTTACCAAACCGATTATTGCATTAAATGCATTATCCCATAAATTGGTAAACAATATAGCGGTGATGGACCAAATTTCTTCAGAATACTGTCAGCGAGGCAAATCACTGATTTCTGTTTCCCTGATTGGTGACTATAAAGATGTAGAGTTGACTTCAATTGTCCCAAAAGTAATCAACGAACTAAAATTCTGGTATCCTGATGCGGTAAAATGGAAGTTTTTGAAAATGTACCAGATTCCGTATGCTTTGCCAAATGATGAGCAGGTGTTAAATGACCCTGGACCCGAAGCTTTGAGGCTAAATGAACACTGTTTTATTTGTGGGGATCATTTATTAAATGGCTCTATTAATGCAGCTATGAAAAGTGGAAGAATGGCTGCTGAAGCGATAATTAACATAAAGAATTGATCCTGTTAATTTTATTCCTGGTGAACACCTATGAAGCAATCTAAAAACCAAAAAGCCGGATTTTATATAAAAGCCGGCTTTTTGGTTTTTCAATATAATAAAATTTACTTACCTGCTTTTAAAGTTTCTAAAAGTAGTTTAGCAGCCTCTTCGGATGAACCTGGGTTTTGACCAGTAATTAAAAGACCGTCTTTTTTTACATAAGAACCCCAGTCTGCTCCTTTGCTATAAGTACCACCTAGCTTTTTCATTTCGTCTTCTAAAAGAAAAGGAACAACATGAGTCAACTGAACAGCTTCTTCTTCAGAATTTGAGAAACCAGTTACTTGCTTCCCTTTAACTAAAGGGTCACCGTTGGGCGCTTTCACATTAACTAAAGCTCCTGGCGCATGGCATACAAAGGCAACGGGCTTATTGTTTTTGTAAAAAGCTTCGATTAATGCAATTGATATTTTATCCTCTGCCAAATCCCAGAGCGGTCCATGACCACCGGGATAGAAAACGGCATCATAATTTGCCTCATTAATTTCACTTAGTTTTTCTGAGTGTGCCAGTTTAGTTTTCAAAGCTTCATCTTTTTTGAAACGTTCTGTTGCCGGTGTTTGTGCATCAGGAGCATCACTTTTTGGGTCAATGGGTGGCTGACCACCTTTGGGAGAGGCAATAGTTAGTTCAACTCCTGCGTCTGCCATTACATAATAGGGTGCCGCAAACTCTTCTACCCAAAAGCCTGTTTTTTCACCGGTATTCCCTAAATCACTATGGGATGTTAATACGATTAAAACTTTCATAATTGCTGTTTTTATCATTAATAACTCATCTCAATAATTTTCTCTACGTCCGAAGGGGCAAGGGTTTTATGTTCTCCCAGTCCCAACCATCCTCTTTCTGTGAAACGTTTCGAGATCTTCTCTGCCGTTCCTTTATAATCTGTTGTGTATTCAGATAGCTTGGTTTCTATTTCCAGAGAGTGGAAAAAGTCTTCTGTTTTAGAAATAGCCACTTGCGCAATTTCCTCTGTTGATCCTTCAGTTAATCCCCATACTCTTTTGCCGTATTGAGCTAACTTTTCTTTTTTAGCTTCAAAATTGTAACGATAATGACTTGGGGCAACAACGGCTAAAGTTCTTGCATGGTCTATGCCAAATAAGGCTGTCAATTCATGTCCCATTGCATGCACTGCCCAGTCTGTCGGCACACCTTTTTGAATCAAACCGTTTAACGCCATTGTACAGCTCCACATAAAATTAGCTGCCGCTTCATAATCTGAAGGGTCTTTGGTAATTCTTGGCGCTATCTCTATCAAGGTTTGCATAATGCTTTCCGCAAAACGATCCTGTAAATAAGCCTGTGTAGGGTAAGTCATGTATTGCTCTAATACATGTGTAAATGCATCCGTAATTCCATTTGCTAATTGGCGTTTTGGAATGGATTGAACCACAAGCGGGTCTAAAATTGAGAATTCAGGAAATAGACCCGGACCACCCATCGCTAATTTTTCCTGCGTTTCTTTTCTGGTGATTACCGAACCCGAATTCATTTCTGAACCTGTGGCAGGTAAAGTCAATACTGTTCCAAAAGGCAGACCTTTTTCAGTTTTAATATTGTTTTTTAGAATATCCCATGGAGAATTTCCTTCATATAAGGCTGCAGCAGAAAGAAACTTCGTTCCGTCGATTACAGAGCCACCACCAACGGCCAACATATACGTGATTTTTTCTTCTTTGATGATTTTTAAAGCATCCAGTAAAACCTCATACTCTGGGTTTGCTGGGATACCTCCAAATTCAATTACCTCAAAGCCTTTTAAGGAATTTTTAACTTGTTCGTAGATACCGTTTTTTTTAATGCTGCCACCACCGTAAAGCATGAGTACCTTTGCATCTTTTGGGATTTCTTTTCCCAAATTTTCTATTTGTCCTTTACCAAAAATTATTTTAGTAGGGTTTTTGAATTCGAAATTTAACATGATCTTTTTTTTGTTTTTTTATATTTTAACTATCATTTTACCCTCGTTTTTGCCTTCAAATAAATTTATAAAAGCTTGAGGAATTTGATCGAAACCTTCTATCAGGGTTTCCGAATAAGTTAGTTTACCTTCCTTTAGCCAATTATTCAATTGCTGTACGGCCTGAGGAAATTTTGCGGCATAGTTTGAAACAATAAAACCTTGCATCAGTACGCTGTTCTTAATCAGTATGGGCTGCACCCTGGGTCCCATTTGAACTTCAGTTTCATTATAAAGTGAAATAGCACCACAAACAGCAACACGACCGAATTTATTTATATTAGCCAGTACAGCATCTGAGATTTCTCCGCCAACATTATCAAAATAGATGTCTACTCCATCTGGAGCGGCATCTTGAATGGCCTTCTTCATATCGAGGGTTGTCTTATAGTTGATCGCTTCATCAAATCCAAATTTCGATTTTAATACGGCTGTTTTTTCATCTGTACCCGCTAAACCAATTACCCGGCAGCCTAAAAGTTTACCTATTTGTCCAACTATACTTCCAACAGCACCTGCGGCACCTGAGACAACTAATGTTTCGCCTTTTTTTGGCGATCCGATTTCAGTTAAACCCAAATAGGCAGTAAGGCCTGTCATTCCAAGTATGCCTAGATAAGCCGATAAACGAACCGTAGTGTCGGTTATCTTAGTTAAACCTATACCAGTTGATGCCTGATATTCTTTCCAATCTAAACCTCCTGAAACAAAATCCCCAACTTTATAATCAGGGTTTTTTGACTCAGAAACCTCAGCTATTAAACCTGATTGAATAGGCTCATTTAACTGAAATGGCGGCACATAAGATTTTGCATCACTCATTCTGCCGCGCAAATAAGGATCAACTGATACGTAGGTAGTTTTTAATAAAATTTCACCATCTTTTATAGAAGGATTTTCTTCTTCTATAAATTTGAAATCATTAAGGGTTGGTTTACCCACTGGTCTTTTATTTAATAGAATTACTTTGTTCATGATGTTTTAATTTTAGCGATGAATTTATAATCCATGGATGATATTTGTTTAAATTTTTTTTAACTTCTAATTTTCTCTAATAGGTCGTTTAACTGATCAGCTTGCTCCGTGTCTATACTTACCTCTAAATCATTTACAATTGCTCTGGCTTGCTGCTTTAATCTTTTGCCTTCGGGTGTCAGTCTCACATAAACAACTCTTTGATCGTTAATGTTTCTTTCTTTTTTTATTAAACCTTTTTCCATTAATTTATTAAGAAGTCGTGAGGTATTTGGCATCCTGTCTATCAATCGATCTTTAATCAAGTTTACGGTTGCCGTTTGATTGGGTTGGCCATCAAGGATGCTCAGCGCATTGAATTGCTGTAGAGAGAGATTGGTTGGCTTTAAAGCGACTGCGATTTTGTTTAAAACCCAGTTAGAAGTAAAGATGATATTGGTGAGTGCCCTTTGCTTTGGGGTGACAAATTCATGTTTTAATTCCTGTTCGATTTTCATCATGCAAATTTAACATCCATGGATGCTAAATTTGCGTATGTAATGTCATATTTAAAAATAACAA
Source organism: Pedobacter sp. CG_S7 (assembly GCF_040544395.1). Taxonomy (NCBI): domain Bacteria; kingdom Pseudomonadati; phylum Bacteroidota; class Sphingobacteriia; order Sphingobacteriales; family Sphingobacteriaceae; genus Pedobacter; species Pedobacter sp. CG_S7. The sequence continues at coordinate 32,078 of NZ_JBEONS010000002.1, forward strand.
TAATGGAACTTAAGCAAAACAATCAGTCAATAGTATTAATAGCTTTTACAGCAAAGATTAAAAATCATGAAATTAATTGTCTTTTACAAATCTTAAAGAGCCGGCATCAGCATTTCGATAAATAGCATCTGAAAAGCTTGAAAAGATTTCAACTGTGTTATTATTCAATACAGTATATATCCTAAAAGAAACCGGGGTTTGCGCCCAGTTACCTCCTAATTCCGTGTAATAAGAAGTTGTTAAAAATACAGTTTCAGTGTTCCTGTTTTGAAACCCAGGGTTAGTACTTCGGTTCAAGTCTAGGAAATGTCCTGTGGCTGTAGCATTAAAACCACTCTCATTTTTGCTAATTATATTATTCCAGCTTGATGTAGCCAATAATTTTCTAGTCACTAACGATGAAGGAATATAATAACCGTATGTGTCTTTAGCCGATTGTCCCAGAGTTCCCAGTAAGTTGTTGTAATCTTCACGTGATGGCAATCTCCAGCCGGTCGGTAATGCAATCTCCCTGGCTTCATTAATAGTGTAGAGTCTACCAAATGAAGGATCGTTTGCGCCGTTGTTGTAATTTATGCCCCCCGTGCCATTATAATTAATGACGGTCCAGGTTTGGTTTCCTATAACAGCTGTAACATAATCACTGCCATTAATCGTAACTTGATTTTTTTGCCTTTAGTGGTTCTGGCTCAATTGCATCAATACTTGTAGAACAAGAAGTTACAAGTATTGAAAGCATTGTGAGCATGGAGAGCGTTAGGTTGAGAGATTGTTTCATTATTCTATATATATATATATATTAATGAATTTCCAGCTGCGAAAAAATACACCTAAATTAGAGTAGTTATTGCTGATGAATCTTCATTATTTTGCTGTTTCAAACAATTGAAGCATAGTTTGTTTTTTTTTAAGTTGATGAAGCTATCTTGATCAAATTCTTTGCTCCTGATGGTTTAATTAAAAAGTTTTTGTATTTGAATTCGTAAATTTCTTTAAATAAGGGTGTTGTTTGCGCTAATGATTTCGTTCATCAAAATAAGGGCATTATAAGTTAACAGAACTGACATTCCACTACACAAAACTGACAATCCAGTATTAAATACTCGTTTTTGGTGTAAATAACTTTCTTAAGGGTCTTTTTCTTATGTTAAATTTTACTCTTTAACTTTATCTATTTCTTTTTATAACATTTGAAAGCTTTTCTGTTTTGAGTTTTATTTTCTGTATATCAAGCGTTTAGTTATTTTTTAGGTTAAAAACTTCCTTTTTGTCAATTGAAATCGCTACTTTTTGTTTATTTTAACGCAGAAATTGTCTTTAAAAGAATTATGTTGCTATGAATGCTCCCGGTTTAAATGACTTGTTTGACTTAGAGTATTTTTTCGAATTATCGCCAGATCTTTTGTGTGTTGCAGGCTACGATGGTTATTTTAAAAAAATCAATTCAGCTGTTATTGAAACATTAGGCTATACTAAAGAGGAATTATTTTCAAGACCAATAAGCTCATTTATTCATATTGATGATAGAGACGAAACTTCCAGGACCCGGAACCTGATGTTAAAAGACAATCCGCTTATTAACTTTGAAAACAGGTACATCACAAAAAGTGGTGAAGTTGTGTGGTTAATATGGACATCCATCCTTATAAAACGCGAACAAGTAGTGTTTGCTATAGCTAAAAATATCACCTATAAAAAGAAGCTTGAAGAGTATAGAAGAATATCCAATATTTTAAGCAATTCAGCTAAAGGTAGAGCACAAGCCCAACAAGTTGACGATACGTTAACAGATTCTGAATATTCCCCAGCAGACCAGCTCTGGCTTTCTGATATAGAGACTATAGTTAGAAAGTATACTGGAAAAATTGAGCTGAATATTAATATGTTGAGTAATGAAATGGCTATTAGCGAAAGGCAGCTTTTTAGGCGTATTAAATCCATAATGGGAGTTACTCCCAACCAATATATCCGAGTTATCCGTTTGCAATTGGCCATGGAAGCTATTGAAACAGGTAAATATCGTACTGTAACTGAAATAGCACATGCAACAGGATTTAAAACACCAGCCTATTTCAGTAAAATTTTCAAAGAGATCTATTCCCTTAATGTAGGCGAATTGCTTTAAAAGTGGTAAACTACTCGATTTTCCTACTAGATCTACAAAAATATTAAACTATTAAGCAATAGTAAATTATTTGTTGCCACATGACTAATTTTATTGCCATATTTCTGACTAGAAAACTCAACTGTTGAGTTGAAAATAAAAAAGGAAAATCTAAAGGAGTAAATGAAACTTTTAGAAAGTATTCGTTTTTAAAACCACTTGCATACCTGGGAATTGGATATCTGCACGTTGTTCTGCCGTAATGAAAAACCTGGCAGGTTTGAACGGAGTTACTGCTTTTAATATTCCTTCAAGATTATTAGAAAAATAGCTGCTTATAATTTTTAACTGGCCTATGTTTTTTGTTCCAGTATTTTCAGTTTCCATCCAGACTACATATATTGGTTTTGGTGGTTGTAATCTTTGGGGATTAGCTAAATTAATGATTTTAACTTCCATCAAAAAGTTTCGGTTATTATCCTTTTCAATCTTTACATATCCTTGCGCAGCTGGAACAACGGCAGAATTAGTGAATTGTATTTTTTTTGAACAAGATGCCAAAGAAAAAATTATTAAAAAGAAAATAAACATATTCCCTTTGGAGTTTCTAAAATTAATAGCGTTCATATTGCTTCGTTGTTGGTTTTATTTTTTGAGACTATTTCTATAACTGCGTAAAGCTGAAATGGTTTCAAAAATTTGTTTTATAATTTCACCTGTCTGATAATATTCTTAATATTAAGTTCAATAATGTCGGTCATAGTTTTGCATTCCAGGTAATTTGTATCAGAAAAATACGTTGACATCCCATTCCTAAGCAGGATAATATTTTCTTCTGATGTAAGGGTTTCAGTGTTAGATACATCACGTAGGTCGGCTAGACGATGTCTTTCGCTTCGCACCCGATGCAAAATAGAAGACTTTTCTTCCTGTTGATATTGCAGATAAGTTTTGTCAGTTAGCTGATCCATGCACTTTTTTACATACGGAAAGTTTTCTTTAAAAAACTGTGGCTGATAAACTTTGATATTTCCTTCATAAAATTGTTGATCAAAATCAACCGCCCTGATTCTAAACTGTATGTCATCAAAGTCAGGTGTTATCTGCACCACAAAGTTATAAGCCCTCATATCGCCTAGTAACATTACTAAACAACGCTCGTTAAATTTTACAAATTCCTTAGCTATCCGAGTAGGATTAAACTCAGGTTTATGTAAGTAATCTTTGATAAAAGTATCTCCCGGAATGCCTGCTATATGTTCCTCAATCAATGTTTCTCGGTCTACTAAATAATTTACCTGGTTGGGAGATAAAATTTCTTCCATCTCTAAACCGTAAATTCTAGATGCATCCGCTCTTTTCACATAGAAATAATCGTAAACATCATTTAAACGGTTTACAATTCTTACCCGGAAAGGATGAGTATTTCCAAAACTGCAATATTCAATTCTATCTATATATTTATGCTGAACGATACGTAAATTACCAGAAGCCTTTAAATTAGCATAGATTACCTTTAGTCCATTATGTAGTTCTTCTATTTGGCTGCTGGCATAAATAGGTCCCTTCCATAATGAATCTTTTCCATATTTATCCATGATCGGATACGACTCATCAAAAAGTAACAAATCGTCATAGCTAATTGGCAGTTTTGAGTCCCGCTCATAGAACTTAAGATATTTTTGTAATGCAGGTGACACAGGAAATATCGGTTTCTTTAGCGCTATAGTAACATCATTTAATTCCATCAACGTGCAATTTAAACTCAATTTAGTGTTTTTCGCAATTATTTGCACTATAAACAATAAGGAGGGTGGCCCGCTAGCTGCCCATGGTAATAAAATAGTGTTATATAATACAAGTTTAACTGTAGAGACTACCTCCAATCCGGCTTAAATATGCCATAAAAGCCCTACCTTACCATATGGAATATCCCAAAGAAGGTATGGAACAAATCTTAAATCGTTTTTATGCCAATAGTTTTGCTATGCAAAAATCATCTTTAGATTCCATTACACATTGAAATTCTGTAAATTGCGCAAAAATTAGTTATGAGCGAGATAAATACAATCCCTGAATATAAAGATTTTAAGGAGTTTTACCTTAAAACTGTTCTTCCACTGAAAGAACAAAATCCTACCTTCCGTAGATTAGACGGGAAATTATTAGGGTCAACAAGAAACGTTACGGCCTACTTTTGGTATCTCGGCAAAAAATGGAGAGTTGATGCAGATACTTACATTGATAGGTTGAAAATCGCTTTTGATGAATTTGAAAAAAGCCCGGAGCCTTTTAAAATCAAACATACCCGCGATAGTAAAGGCGAGTGTCTTTTAATTAAAGGACAGCCTATAAGAAACAAAAAGTTTAACGTTTATAGCGTGGAAGTAAAATAAACATAGCAGTTCCCCCGGCTTTTATTCTGCTGAGGGAACCGCTGTATATTATAATTAATTAACTTTTATCTCTACCCTTCTGTTCAGGGATTTTCCTTCTTCTGTATCATTCGAACTTGCAGGTGCTCTTTGTCCGAAGCCTTTAATACTAAAGTTCGCTGCATCAATACCAGCATTCACTAAAAACGATTTTACTGAATTTGCACGGTCAATTGATAAAGACATGTTGTGATCTGCAGATCCTTCTGAAGAGGAGTGACCATTGATGATGTATTTCACTGAAGCATCTTTTTTCATTTCCACTACCGCCTGCTCTAAAATCTGAAATGAGGCAGTCTTTAATACCGAAGAATTAAATTCAAACAAAACATTGCTGAAATTATAGTCAGGCTTTTCTACTGGAGCAACGGGTGCTGGTGGTGGCGGTGCTGGTTTTTCTTCTGCTGGTGGTGCTTGCTTTGCTACCGGTGCCGGCGCTGGTTTAGTTGCCATTTTTTTAGTCTTACATGAATACATCGTTAAAGTCATTACTCCGATGAGGGCTGGTAACAATAGGGCTTTTGTGATTTTCATTTTTATATATTTGTTTTTAATGGTTATTAAGCTTGCAAGATCTTGATTATAAATTTTGTTTATTATAACAATAACATTACACTAACGCTCATTTAGAATGATAATACATATTGTTCGTGTTTTAACGCTTAATTTGTTTATATTCACAATAATACCGATTTATTGAAAAATAACTGCTCATTATCATAAAAACATATTGCCAATGGAAGACTTTTCAAATAGTGCCGTAATATGGTTTGGTTTAGGTTTGGCCTTTTTCCTCCTCGAATTTCTTATCCCTGGCTTTATCTTATTCTTTTTTGGCATAGGAGCATGGATCGTAGCTATACTCACACTTTTCACCGACTTATCCATCAATGTGCAGCTCCTTGTCTTTTTAGTCAGTTCTGTTATCAGCGTAATACTGTTCAGGAACTATGTGAAAAACAAATTGGGGAGCAGTAATAAATCACCTCAAATTTTAGAAGAAGAATATATTGGCAAAATTGCCCTTGCAGAAACCGCTATTGAACCAGGTTTAAATGGTAAAGTAGAGTTTAAGGGAGCATCCTGGGATGCTCAATCTGATGACACGATCGCAGTCGGAGAAAATGTCATGATTATCGAAACCCACAGCATCTTATTAATTGTAAAATCAACTAAAAGTATATGACAGCATCAACTATTATTCTCGTTTTTTTAGCTCTATTCTTGCTAATTGCCTTTTTTTCTACTTTTAAAATTGTACCCCAGCGCTCCGCCTTTATTGTGGAGAGATTAGGGAAGTACAGTCGCACCCTGGATGCAGGTTTTCACATCCTTATTCCTTTTATCGATAAAATTGCCTACAAACAAAACCTAAAAGAGCAGGCTATTGATGTAGCACCACAAATTTGTATTACTAAAGATAACATCGCTGTTGAAGTTGATGGTATTTTGTACCTTCAGGTACTGGATCCTCAAAAGGCTTCTTATGGTATTGATAACTATAGGTTTGCGGTTATACAGATTTCTCAGACTACTATGAGAAGTGTAATTGGTAAGATGGAACTTGATAAGACCTTTGAAGAAAGGGAAACCGTTAACGGAACTATCGTTGCTGCGGTGGATAAAGCCAGCGATTCATGGGGAATTAAAGTATCTCGTTATGAGGTAAAAAACATCTCTCCACCACAAAGTATCAGAGACTCTATGGAGAAACAAATGCGTGCTGAGCGAGAGAAACGTGCTTTGATTGCAGAATCTGAGGGTGATAAACAAGCTAAAATTAACCGCGCTGAAGGTGATAAGCAAGAAATGATTGCCCGTTCTGAAGGTGAGAAACAACGTAAAATTAACGAAGCCAGCGGTAAGGCTTCTGAAATTGAAATGGTAGCCGTGGCTACAGCTATCGGAATCAGGGAAATTGCCAGATCCATTAATGAAGAAGGGGGCATGAACGCGGTAAACCTGCGCATTGCAGAGCAATACCTTAACGAATTTGGTAAGCTTGCTAAAACCAATAATACCATGATTGTTCCTGCTGATCTTTCTGATATCGCCGGGGTAATCTCCAGCATCACCTCCGTATTAAATAAAACTAAAGCAGAGTTGCCAAGAGGTTAAAACTGCTTTAAGTATCAATAAGGGTAAGTATTGTTTTAGTCCGGTTATAGTTCGCACCTTAGCCGGACTTCATTCCGCTTATCCGCTACGAAGTCCGAACAAGGTACCTACCAAGTCGGGGTTAGCCCCGGGCTATTTATTAGCCATACTTCAACATTTTCTTCATAGGCCACCTGGCCGATAATGTAATTTTCTGTCTGTGCTTTTGCCTGAAAAAAAATAAAAGGAGGTATTTGAGGTAATGGTGCTGGTTAAATTTAGAATAATTCTAATTAACTTGTTGTGTATTTTTGTTATTTTCGCTTTATGTCATCACACCATATCGTAAAGGAAAAACAAGAGCCTGCATTGTACATACATCAGTTAGGTGATTTTAATGAAGAATATTTGGGTCAGCTGTTAGAATGGAGCCCAACTTTAATTGTAAACTCCACGGGATATGAAAAAATCGTTAGCCTGGGCTTAAAGGTTGATGTTGTACTCAATCCGGTTGAAAACCCAAGTTTCTTTCAGGAAAATACCAAAACAATTATGGGGCCTGGAGATGATTTTAATACGGTATTAAATTACCTTATCTCAGAAAAATATCCTGCAGTAAATATTATTGGAACGGAAAATAAACTCGCCGACCTGAGTTATTATATTCCTTTAATTGATTTGGTTTTATTTAATGCCACTAGGAAAACTTATGCTATTACTTCTGGTTTTAGAGTATGGCGACCTAAAGGAAGCATTTATTATATTGATGTGATCTCTTATTTTGAAACCAGTAATTTAAAGCAAAATGAAGGAGATGAGTTTGAGGTGATCAGCGATGGATTTGTGGAATTTATTTTTAACACCTCCTATTTATTAATCAGCGAAAAGTTATGATCTTACTGCGGATAGCTAAAGAACAGGATCTTGCAGTGATTGAGGAAATTGCTGCCATTACTTGGGAACCTACGTATGTGCCAATTATGGGCCGAGAGCAGGTAGACTATATGCTAGCGAAAATGTATAGCAAAGGCGCTTTACTGGGGCAATTAATGAAGGGGGATATTTTTCTTATTGCATCATTGAATGGAAAGGATGTTGGCTTTGCCTCTTACTCGGTGCTGGAGCATGGTGATCATGTTTATAAATTACATAAACTTTATGTGCTGCCAGAAATGCATGGTAAAGGACTGGGTAAATTTCTAATCAACGAGGTGATCAATAAAGTACGCCATGCCGGGGGTAAAAAGCTGCAGTTAAATGTTAACAGGGCTAATAAGGCCAAAGAATTTTATGAAAGTGCGGGTTTTAACATTAAAGAAACCGTCGACATAGAAATTGGCAACGGTTTCTTTATGAATGATCATGTGATGGAGCTGCCTATTGTTCCAATTTAGGGATTCTACTTGGGGTATCTATTCCCTTAATTATGCTAATGGCACTTTTAGCAATCGCCTTAATGGTAGATAAAACATTTTCTGCATCTAATGTGCTATACTCATCTGCAACCGTGTGGTAAAGCTTATCTATGTCAATTTGATCTGTGCTGATGGTATGCGCTGGCACACCCAAAGCGGCTAAAGTAGCATTGTCGCTCCTATAAAACAGGTTTTGCTGCGGATATGGATCTGGATGAAAGGTAAATGGACTGCCTTCTAAGTTTTTCTGTAAAATTTTTCCGAAATCAGATCTTTCAAAACCAGTAATAAAGGCTGCATTTTTTCCAAATTTGCTTTCCTTGCCTATCATTTCTATGTTGAACATGGCAGTAACATCATCGGGATTCAATTGCTCTGAAAAATAACGTGCCCCATAGCCACCAATTTCTTCTGCGGTAAAGGCCACGAAAACCAGGGTGCGTTCATTGTTATTTAGTTTCTTGTAGTACTTTGCCAATGCAATCATAGCTGTAGTGCCAGAAGCATTGTCGTCTGCACCATTGGCAATACTATCTTGGTTTACAGCAGTCATAATACCCAGGTGATCGTAATGCCCGGAAAACACGACCATTTCCTTTGCCTTAGATTTGCCAGGAATTATACCGCCAACATTATATAAGGGCATTTTGCTAACTAAATTTTTTAGGGATACCGTAAAATTGTTGGTAACCGTGTCCTGATTCAATATAAACACTAAAGTGCCTGTGTTTGCTTCTGTCAGGTTTTTTTCATCTACATAACTGCCGTTTTTTGTACGGTTCTTTAGCTGTTTAAAGTAGTCTGCAAATTTAGGATCCACCAATACCAATTGCTGTTTTTTGCTGCTGAGCAGGGCACGGTATTGCGTTATAAAAGACTGCTCTGGGTTCAACTTTATCCAACTAGCGCTGTTGGTATTGTCAAAATTCAATGACTCCGTTACATTACCAATGGCCAAAATGTTTTCTGCAGCTATATTTTTTCCATCTATCACAACTACTGCTGAAACAGGCTTAACCTGGTATTTGTAAAATGTTTGTCTGTAGCCTTTTAACCCTGGTAATGGTTTTAAGCCTATTTTTTTAAATTCGCCTTCAATAAAGGTGGCTGCACGGTCAATGCCAGGCGTAAAAGTAGCCCTGCCTTGCATTCCATCGCTGCTTAAAGTTTTGATCAGGCCATCTACATAGGCTTTGGTAATGATTTTATTGATGTCTTGTGCAGAAACCTGTGCCGATAGGAACAGGATTATGGAAGTGTAAAGTAGTTTTTTTATCATTATTAGTTTTTAAGTAGGTGCTTGCGTTTCTCTATTTCTGTATTTACACGGGTTTCCTGTATGCCATCGGTAACGTCTACCTCGTAATCCTTGTCTTTATCTGAAGTGTTTACCTGTGCATATTCTATATTCCCTATCGAATGGTCATAGGGGCCTCTGCTGCTCATCATTTTCACAAATACGGGTAAGCATTCAAAAAAAATGAATAGTAAGCCAATAAAAGTAACTGCTATGGAAGTATTCACATCACGGGTCCCATCGGGGTTATAACTGAGTTGTCCTAATGCCCAGTTTCGGTCGGCAAAACCAGCTAAACTCGTCAGACTGTCTAACTGTTTGCCTGTATATAAGCGTTCGGACATTAAGCCATCAAATTCTTTTCGATTGGCTATAAAGTTTTCCATTCGTCTGAGGTCAGAATTTAAAAAATCAAGGTTTATAGTCCTTTGCTGGAGTTCCATTTCCTTTCTTTTGGCATAAGGACCATAACCCATAACACCCGAGGTTTCGCTGGTTTTATTACCGAAAATTTCAAAATTCAACTTTTGTCGGTCCTCCTTAATCCCACTCGCGAGGGAATCCCTTTGTGTTTTTGCCTCTTGAAACTTGTTCAGCTCTATGGTATATTTTTTATTGAAAGAACTATTTAGGGTGTCAATTCTGCTGCGCTGACTGTTGACGTAGCTGATCTTTAAGCGTTCTTTGATTTCTTTGTCGAATATCTTTAACTCCAGTGGACGTGAAATAACGATGCCAATCATGATAGCCAACAGGATTCTGGGAGTTGCCTGGGCAATTTGTTGCCAGGTGGAGGCATTTTTGTTAATACTGGAGACAATGTAACGGTCCATGTTAAAAATAGCCAGACCCCATAGCAATCCGAAGAACAGCGCAAATACAATTGCTGCCGGATCGCCTTTGAATACGAAATACATGGCATATCCGCCAGATAATGCAGCAAATAAACCGGTGAAAAATATAGTAGCACCAATGCCAATATATTTATTGTGCTCCGTTGGGTGCTTTTCAAGGGTTTTTATATGTACTCCGGAACAAAACCAAAAAAAACGGGATAGTGAATTCATAATGAGTATCAAAATTAATGAAGACTTTTTATTAAACTCCTGGCAAAGGTAATTGTTACTGTAAAGGACTTAAAATAAATTCGTTATCGCGACATTTTTTAGACATTCTACTGCATTTATTTTAAATGAGTATATTTGATAAAATTTAACACAATGAAAGAAGTTACTGTACAAGAACTTAAACAGAAAATAGACAATAAGGAAGATTTTCAATTGATCGATGTTAGAGAGACTTTTGAATATGAAACTTCTAACCTTGAGGGAGAGAATATTCCATTGGGAGGTTTATTAATTGAAGCTGATAAAATTTTAAGAGATAAACCCGTTATTGTGCAATGCAGAAGTGGCAAAAGAAGTGCTGCCGCTATTATGCAATTAGAGCAAATGCATGGTTTTACTAACCTTTATAATTTAAAAGGTGGTATTATAGCCTGGCAGGAAGCTTTTGATCCTAACATGCCAGTTTACTAATATGAAGAAACAAATTGCCTTAAATGTTTTTTATACCTTGGGTATAATTGCCTCTTTTTTAGGCCTTAAATGGGGTTATGAGCAAAATAATTATTTTGCTCTTGGTCTTTTTGCCATAACGATTGTATTTTTCATTTATTTGAAAATCAAGCTGACAAAGGATTTCCGCCAGTCGCTTAGAGATAAAGCAAATCAGCCTTAATACCTTCCAGGCCCAGGCCTGGAAGATTTTTTAATATTATCTTTCCGTCTTTCAATTCGGGGTTATCAAATGGGTTGTTCTTTGTTAACCAGGGGCCATCCAAATCTGCCCAATCGCATAATGGAGCAAGAGCCGCAGCTGCCATTGTAGCACAAGAGGTTTCGCTCATGCAGCCAATTAAAATCTTCATTCCAAAACTTCTTGCCTTTAAAATCATCTGGTATGCTTCATACATGCCTGTACTTTTCATCAACTTGATATTGATGCCATGGTAAGCGCCCTTAAGGTTATCCATGTCTGCCAAGCGCTGCACGGCTTCGTCTGCCAGAATAGGGATCGGGCTCCTGCCTGTTAACCAAGCATTGCCGTCCAGATCTGACTTGTCCATGGGTTGCTCTATTAAAACTACGCCCTGGTCGTGCAGCCAATAAATGGTTTCAATTGCTTTTTTACGGTCCGACCAGCCCTGGTTAGCATCAACATAGAGCGGAAGGTCCGTTATGCTTCTGATGGTGTTAATCAGCTCTTTGTCGTTGTCTCTGCCCAGTTTAATTTTAAGCACTTTAAAACCTATAGCATCAGCTACTTTTTCTTTGATGACTTCTGGGGTGTCGATGCCGATGGTGTAAGAGGTAATTGGCATTTTTAAGGGGTCTGCACCATAAATTTCAGCACAGGATTTATTTAATACCTTCCCGTTAATGTCGTTCAATGCAATGTCTATTGCTGCTTTAATTGCCGGATGCCCTGGTGCAAGGCTATCCAGGTAATTCATGATCTCCTCAAAATTAAAAGGGGCTTTAACCCGGTTCCATTCTACTTTTTCCAAGAACTTTACCGCCGATTCATAACTTTCTCCCATGTAAGGTACCATCGAAGCTTCGCCATAACCCTCAAAATTCTCATAGTGTAGTTTTAAAAGTAACAATGGGGTACTGGTTCTTGAAAACCTGGCAATAGCAAATGGGTGTTTGAGCTCGAGATTAAAGGAGGTATAAGATGCTTGCATACGGCTGTAGTGGTTTAGTAATATCAACGTTAAAATAAGTAGCGCTGCAGCTAATGTAAAAATAATATGCCTAATATTGTTCTTTCTTATGAATAGCTCCATATACCAACCCTTCAAAAACTTTGATTTCAAGTTTAAAAACTGCTTTTTAAGTGGTGATATTTTTGATGCTCCACTTGTAGAAAGTAATGTGCTTCCAGACTGGTTATTGGCAGTGGCTAATTACAGCGGCACGGAGCAAATAAAACTGCTCGACGAAAGCGTAAGGTCTTATAACACGTTGAAAGTGCCTTGCAGTGCTGAACTTGTGGAAAAATTTATCCAGCCTCTGGAGTATAAAATAGCACAGGCTTTCGCTATTGGCTATAATGCTGTAGTTCAACTTCCTGAAGAAGATCTCTTTAAATGGATTGGCAAGTTCATGTACAGTTTGATTTATATCGAGATGAACGCCGCCATTAAACAGCAACAGCTGAGTGGTGACGGAATGAATATGTCGCAAGGTTTAATGCATAAATTTGGAAACCTGAATACCATGGTTCAAAGCATCTACCGCGACGTAGTTTATGAAGGTTTTACACCATGGTCTATCGTTGTAGTACCTTTAGTACAAACGGATCATTATTTTAGTTTCCGTGATGAGATTAACACCCTTACTTTTTCTTTAAAACTGAAAGATTTTGGCATCATTGCTTGCTTGCAAGATAATGGTACAAATAAGGTGTTTCACCAGGAATTACTAGAGGCCTTAAAGGGGCAGCCATTAACAGAACAGCAATATGAAGAGCTTTGTGCGCGGTTTTTCTACTCTGCCTATTTGTTTAACCGATTGCCCGAATATACCGTAATGCCTGTTGAGGGTACGGTTTATATCGATGCAATGCCTTTAAAGGGCGTGTTTAACAAACCCTTGTTTGATGTGTGGCAACATAAAACTTATGCACAGGTGTTAGAGAATTTCTGGAAACCATGGGGACAAACACTTTTTGAAATCATCAAGGATCCGACTGCCCCCATTAGTTTTTTTGATCCTCCTTGTTTACCAGAGGTTTAGTTTTAACCTATGGCCCCCATTAAAGCAGCAAAAAAGTGAGGAACAATTTGAGGTACTAAAATTACCGTAACCAATACTCCAGCTATTGCACCAAAAAAGTGTGCGTCATGGTTAATATTGTCTCTGGAGCTTTTAGACATGTATGCACAATAAATAAGGTATAATACACCAAATAAGCAAGCCCAAATAGGTATTGGAAGAGGGAAAATCATGAGGGTAGAAAAAGGGTAAAATAGGATGTAACTAAACAATACCGCAGAAACGGCTCCCGATGCACCCAGGCTATTATACCAAAAATCTTCTTTATGCTTCACTACAGTAGGCAGGTCGCTTAAGATTAAACCAAGAAAATAGATTAATCCAAATTGCCAGTGACCAATGGTGGCTTCTAATTTAAAGGCGAAAAAATAGAAAGTAAACATGTTGAAAATCAAGTGCATCCAGTTGGCATGGATCAATCCGCTGGTGATCAGTGTATAAACCTTATTTTTTCGGTAAACACTATAAGGGTGCAGCATGAATTTACCATACAATACCGTATCGTTGAAAGCATAAATACTAGTGACTATCGTGAAAATAAAAATAAGGGTAGCTACTGGTGTTTGGAGAAAAAATTCAATCATATTATTTTAAACTAAGGTTTAAGTTTTTTATAAATGCGCTATCAGCAAGCGCGGGTAAGTTTGTAATTAGTATCGCTTAAAGGTTTTATTTGATACGCCAATAGGGCCAAAATTATACTTTATGCCTAAGGTAATGTAGGTGAAAACATCCGGATTGCCATTTTTATAGCGTACAGTGGAAGAGTCGTAACCGTCTAATCCCTCGCCCAAAGTAATATTGCTCTGGTAATTTACATTGACCACATAACTGTATTGTCCGTATCTGTTAGGTATATAGTAATTTATACCCAGGTTTAAAGGGATGAAAATTTCTTTTGACGTTGGCATGTATACTTGCTCGGGAGTATTATTTTCGCGTTGCAGTTCAGTTACCCTGTTTTGTATGGCACCAACACCTGCACCAAGATATAAGCCTTTGATGTAATCAAAAAAAAGGCTGTTTTGGTAGTCTACGAATGCACCCAGGGAAACTTTGCCATTTGCACTGAGCGACCGGTAATTGTTTTTAAACTTGCGATTATATGCCTCCTGGTTGCTTTGGCCACCTTTTACTGTTCCATTCTGTATTTCAAAACCTAAACTCAGAAAAGGAGTAAAAGAAAAATCTGCTGTTCCATAAATGGCTTCTCCATAATTATGTTCTTGCAAGTCGGCATAAGACTTCGTAAAGCCTGCACCCCCGCCTAAGCTTAACTTGTAAAAATTAGACTGTGCGCATAGATTTAAAGAAAATGCGAGGAAGAAGCTGGTGAGTATTATTTTCAAATCTTTACCTTTATTTTTTTAAATTTATGCTAAATTATCACAATAATACAAAAACATTAGAAGAACGCTTTAAGAAGTACGTTCAAATAGACACGCAATCAGATCCTGATTCACCTACTACTCCATCTACGGAGAAGCAAAAGAACCTCGGAAAGGTGCTTGTAGAAGAATTATTGGCAATTGGGGTTGCAGATGCACACCTTGATGAACATGGATATGTGTATGCAACGATCCCTTCAACTACAACTAAAAAAGTCCCTGTCATTTGTTTCTGTTCTCACATGGATACTTCGCCGGATTGCAGTGGCTTAAATGTTAAACCGATAGTTCACCAGAATTACCAGGGTCAGGATTTGGTTTTGCCTGATGATGAAACTGTAATTTTAAAACAAAGTGAACATAAAGATTTGCAAAACCAAATCGGTAATGACATTATTACCGCCAGCGGTACTACTTTGTTGGGGGCAGATAATAAAGCCGGCCTGGCCGAAATTATGGAGGCTACTGCCTTTCTAATGCAACATCCAGAGATTAAACATGGCAAGATAAGGATTTTGTTTACCCCTGATGAGGAAATTGGAAGAGGGGTTGATAAAGCAGACCTGAAAAAACTGGAGGCAGATTTTGCCTATACCATTGATGGTGAAACATTGGGTTCTATTGAAGATGAGACTTTTTCTGCTGATGGGGCTATATTAACCATTCATGGCGTAAGTTCTCATCCTGGCTTTGCGAAAGGGAAAATGGAGAGTGCTATAAAAATTTTAAGTGCCATCCTGGACGCTCTGCCTAAAGATCGACTTACACCAGAAGCTACCAGCCAAAAAGAAGGGTTTATACATCCGGTAACCATGCATGGAAATGTAGAGCAAGCACAGGCACATTTTATTTTACGTGATTTTGATGATGTGCTTTTAGCTCAGCATGGGCAAACGTTAAAAGCTGTTGTAGAAAAGGTTCTAAAAGCTTACCCTAATTCAACATACGATTTGAAAATAACCGAACAGTACCGTAATATGAAGAAAGTACTTGCGCAATATCCTCAAGTAATGGAATATGGCGTTCTGGCTATTGAGAGGGCAGGTATAACTCCAAAAAGACAAAGTATAAGAGGTGGAACTGATGGTTCCCGTTTATCTTTAATGGGTTTGCCTTGTCCTAATATCTTTGCCGGTGAACATGCTTTTCATGGAAAACAAGAATGGGTTTCTGTGCAGGATATGGAAAAAGCAGTGCAAACAATTGTCAATATAGCTGTAATTTGGGAAGAGCATTCCTAAATATATTTTTATTCTTTCTGCGGATGTTTTCCTGTTCGCAGAAAGAGTTTTTTTAAATCAAGGTCAGCTTTGCCAGGTATTGGTCATGTTCGTCAGCCATTATTATCTCGCAATGCCAGCCCGAAGTTTTTGCGATGCTCAGTAACGTTGCTTGATCAACATATACCCATTTAAACCAATTTCCTCTATGCTGTTTATATTCGTAGCAAAAGGCAACTTCTCCGAAATAGGCGTTTACTGGGAATTGAATTTCCTGATAGAGGTAAGAGATATCGGAACTGTCGAAGATTAATTGGCCACCGGGTTTGATATAAGTTTTAGCCTTATTCAGGAAACTTTTAAATCCATTGATGGTTCCCGTAATGCCAATACCATTCATCATAAAGAGTAGGGTGTCATAGCTTGCGGCTTTTAAATCGAAGATGTTTTTTTCTATTGCGTCATCAACGCCCCTTTGTTTCATGATAGCAACTGCGGTAGTGGAAATGTCTAAAGCGGTTACTTTATATTTTCTTCCCTGTAGAATTAAAGCATGACTGCCAGCGCCAGCACCAATATCTAGCACATGTCCTTTGCAAAGCTCCAGCGCTTTTAACTCCAGCCCTGGCATGTCTTTTTCCTCTCTAAAAAAAAGGTCGACCGGCATTACCTCTTCTTCCCCGTAAGAATTATGTACCCAAAGGGTCTCTGTTGTGCCATTTAAAAAATGGTCTTGTAATGCCGCTCCCAAAATATCCATCGGCTAAAGATAAGGATGATCTTAAGAATTTTTCTTGTATTCGAGTCTTGTTTTTGGTAAACTATCTGGATAATTGTCGCGCACAAAGGCAATCATGTGCTCCCTGACATCACATCGAAGGTCATACACCTGCGAAGAATTGCGGGCGCTCATTAAAAAACGGACTTCAATGGTCGATTCTTTATTGTCTGTAACTTGCACCACATTGACCCTTTTGTCCCATAATTGATGAGGAGTGAGGACATTGGTTAACTCCTCTCTTAACAGAGGGATAGGAACGTTGTAATCCAGGTATAAAAATACAGTACCTAAAATCTCTGCAGAGACCCGGGTCCAGTTTTGGAAAGGTTTTTCAATAAAATAAGTGATGGGGAGTATAAGTCTGCGCTGGTCCCAGATATTAATCACCACATAGGTTAATGTAATCTCTTCTACTTTGCCCCATTCTCCCTCAACAATAACCACATCATCCATGCGGATAGGTTGCGTAAAGGCAATTTGAAAGCCAGCAAGAAGGTTTCCAAGAGATTTTTGCGCTGCAAAACCAATAATAATTCCTCCAATACCTACTCCTGTAAGTAAGCCCGTGCCAATTTTACGCATGCTTTCAAAGCTCAATAAAATGATAGCAGCGGTTATAATGATGATGAAAGAAATCGTAAACTTCCTAATGAACTGGAGCTGAGTTCTTATTTTTCTTTCTTTTAAATTGTCTTCTTTTTTTAAATCGTATTTAAGATGAAAATAATCCTCCAATACCCTGATGATTTGGATGAGCAGGATACAGAAATTGATAGTAAGTGCAATCTCTAATATCCTGCTGAGCTGAATACGATAGCTCAGGTCCATTTTCATAAAAGCAAAAGATGCATTGAGCAGAAGTAGAGGAATAAAAAAACCAACAGGTCTATTTAAGCGTTTGATTATGGAATTGATGACAAATGTTGCCCAATATCTGGAAAAAAGCAGGAATATTCTTTTTAAAATATATTTGATGATTATACCTATGGCGATGACAATAAAGCCTATGACTAGATTTTGAAAGAGGTGGGAAAAAGGAAAGCCAAATAATCGATCAAAATATTGCATAAATAAATTTGTACGGTGAAAGCAACGGCAACAATGATGTGCAGTGACTTAAAGGAGAAAGCAATAAAATAATGAAATTTATCGTGGAATGCCTAATGCTTAGTTTCTTGGCTAAGGCATTCCACAATTCGAAAATGTTTTAATTACGGGATGAGCCGTCAAATGAAAGGTAAGTTTCATTTAAAAACTATGCGGTTGCTTTAGCTATAGAATCTTTAACAGAGCTTGCTACGTCAGCTATTTTATCCTTAGAAGAATCAAGTATGTCGGCAAGCCAGTCTGTAACACTTTCTTTGAGGTCGTCACCTTTGTCTGTAGATAATATTAAGGCTACTGCTGCTCCTAAGGCAGCTCCTGCCAATAATCCCGCAATAATTTTAGTTTCTTTTGTCATTTTATTAAGTTTTGTGATTGTCAATATTAGGTGAACAATTAAAAGTGGATTTAGTTTTAGATCATTTGCGAATTTCAGCATACAAAGGATGCTTTTTTTGATTGGGGTAAGATTCTTTTTGACTAAGCATTTGATTATTAAAAGATTTCTATCTATCTTTGCAGTCCCTAAATTTTAGGGGTAATAATTGATTTATTAACAAATTAAATACAAGCAAGTGAATACGTTAAGTTACAAAACTGTCTCAGCCAATGCTAAAACTGTTAACAAACAGTGGGTTGTTGTTGATGCTCAAGGCGAGATTTTGGGGCGCTTGTCATCGAAGATCGCTATGATCATCCGTGGAAAAAACAAGCCAGATTACACCCCACACGTAGATTGCGGAGATAACGTTATCGTTATTAATGCAGACAAGGTTAAATTGACCGGAAAAAAATTCAGTGAGAAACAATATGTTTCCTACACAGGATATCCAGGTGGTCAACGTTTCATTTCTCCTAAAGAGTTAATGGCGAAACACCCTACACGTGTTATCGAAAAAGCCGTTCGTGGTATGTTACCTAAAACAAAATTGGGTGCTAAATTGTACACCAATCTTTTTGTTTATGCAGGTTCAGAGCATCCTCACCAGGCACAATCACCAACAACCATTACACTTTAATTAAAGGAAAAAAGAAATGTCAGTTACTAACACTTCAGGAAGAAGAAAGACTGCTGTTGCACGTATCTATTTAAAAGATGGCAACGGCGCCATTACCGTTAACGGTAAAGACCACAAAGTATATTTCCCTACATTACCTTTACAATATATCATAAACCAGGCTCAAGAAGTTTCTGAGTTGGTTGGACAATATGATATCAATGTAAATGTAGCAGGAGGCGGCATAAAAGGCCAGGCAGAAGCTATTCGTTTAGCGATCGCTAAAGCTATTGTTGAATTAGATGCTGAGAAAAAGCCAGCATTACGTGCTAAAGGGTTAATGACCCGTGATATGCGTATGGTTGAACGTAAGAAACCAGGACGTAAGAAAGCTCGTAAAAAATTCCAATTCAGTAAACGTTAATCTTAAGGAGACAACACAATGGCAAGAACAACATATCAAGACTTATTGGATGCAGGTGTACATTTTGGTCACCTTACCCGTAAATGGAACCCTAAGATGGCGCCCTACATTTTCATGGAGCGCAATGGTATCCACATTATAGATTTAAATAAAACTTTAACTAAAACTGAAGAAGCTGCTTCTGCGATTAAACAAATCGTTAAGTCTGGTCGTAAGATCTTATTTGTAGCAACTAAGAAACAAGCTAAAGAAATCGTTGCTGAACAAGCGAAAAAAGTAAACATGCCTTTCGTAACGGAACGTTGGTTAGGTGGAATGTTAACTAACTTTCAAACTGTACGCAAGTCGATCAAAAAGATGTCTAACATCGATAAGATGACTAAAGATGGTACTTATTCGATTCTTTCTAAGAAAGAGCGTTTAATGATCCAACGGGAGCGTATCAAATTAGAAAGTTTATTAGGTGGTATTGCGGACTTAAACCGTTTACCTGCTGCTATCTTTTTAATTGACGTTAAAAAAGAGCACATCGCTGTTAGCGAAGCGTTGAAATTAAACATTCCAACTTTTGCAATGGTTGATACTAACTCTGATCCTTCAAACATTGACTTTCCTATTCCAGCGAATGATGATGCAACTAAATCTATCTCTTTAATCACTGATGTTATCATCAAAGCAATTGAAGAAGGTTTAGATGAGCGCAAGCGTGAAAAAGACGACGAAGCTGAAAAAGAAGCTGTAGCTGCTAAAGCTGCTGCGGATGCTCCGGAAGTTAAAGAACCAGGCGAAAGAAAAAGAAAAGTAAATCCTGCTGCTACTGAAGAAGGTAAAAGCGAAGCGTAAATAATATGTGTTGGGTTGTGTATTGTGTGTTGCGGGTTTTTACTGACAACTATCAATGTACAACCCATCATCTTTTGATTAAAAATTAAAAACAAAACAAAAATGTCAGTACAAATTACTGCTGCAGATGTAAATAAATTACGCCAACAGACCGGTGCCGGTATGATGGATTGCAAAAAAGCTTTAACAGAAGCAAACGGCGATTTTGAAGCAGCCGTTGATTACTTACGTAAAAAAGGTGCTAAAGTTGCCGCTAGTCGCCAGGATCGTGATTCTAACGAAGGTGTTGTAATCGCTAAAGCAACAGCAGACGGAAAACGTGGTGTTGTTATTGAATTGAACTGTGAGACTGATTTTGTTGCTAAAAATACTGATTTCGTTGCCCTTGGTAACAAATTTGCTGATTTGGCAATTGAGAAAAACCCAGCCTCTTTAGAAGAATTATTGGCTTTAGAAATTGATGGTTCAAAAGTTTCTGACATCATTATTGAAAACACAGGTAAAATTGGTGAGAAAATTGGTATCTCTAAATTTGAAACTGTTACAGGTGAAAAAGTTGTTCCTTACATACACGGTAACTACCGTTTAGGTGTTTTGGTTGCTTTAAACCAAAATGTTCAAGGTGTTGAAGAAGCAGGTAAAGATGTTGCTATGCAAATTGCTGCAATGAACCCTGTTGCTTTGGATAAAGATGGTGTTGATTCAACTACTATTGAGCGTGAAACTGAAATCGCTAAAGAACAAATCCGTGCTGAAGGTAAACCAGAAGCAATGATTGAAAAAATCGCTGCTGGTAAATTAAACAAGTTCTATAAAGATAATACTTTATTAAACCAGGAATTTGTTAAAGATACATCTAAAGATGTTCGCAAATTCTTAAATGATACCGCTAACGGTTTAACTGTTACTTCATTTAAACGTGTACAATTAGGCGCTTAAGCTGATTGTTAGCTAATTAAAAAAAGTCCCTTATGGGACTTTTTTTATGTCCTATATTTACGTTATTATATTTTACACCTATATTTCTATGTTAGCCATCCGCAATTGTAAATTTTTCAAAAACTCCCAGTTAGTCATTGATCAAACTGTTTTAATTGATTCTGGTAAAATTCAAGCATTCATTACCGGTGATATCCCTACGGGCTATGCTATTATTGATGCAAAAGGCCAGCTTTTAACACCAGGATTTTTAGAATTACAGATCTATGGCAGTGGAGGGAATTTATTTTCTGCTTACCCTACCGTAGATACTTTGAAGCAAATGGATGCTGATTTAATCAGTAAGGGCACCACAGGTTTTCTGGCTTGTTTGGCCACCAATACCATGGAAGTGTTTTATGAAGCTATTACTGCAGCAAAAGCCTATAGAAAGGAAGCTAAGGGTTTCCTTGGTTTACATTTGGAAGGACCATTTCTTAATCCTAAAAGAAGAGGTGCCCATGTTGAAGCGTTAATTTGTAAAGCTTCGCTGGAAGAAGTAAAGAAATTGATAGCATTTGCTGATGGTACAGTAAAAATGATGACTATAGCTGCTGAGCTACAGGATGATGAAGTAATCCAATATTTGTTGGATCAAGGCATCATTTTGTCTTTAGGCCATAGCGATGCAACTTTTGAGCAGGCTACAGCAGCTTATAATAAAGGAATCAGTACTACAACTCATTTATTTAACGCCATGCCTTCGATACACCATAGGGCACCAAATTTGCCTATGGCAGTGTTTAATCATCCGACTGCAATGGCAAGCATCATTGCTGATGGTCAACATGTTAATTTTGAGGTGATCAAAATGAGTTATCAGCTGATGAAGGAACGCCTTTTTCTAATTACCGATGCCGTTACTGAATGTCAAATTGGGCCTTACCAACACCGTTTAAACGGCGATAAATTTATAACACCAGATGGTACTTTATCAGGATCAAACATTACCCTGCTGGATGCGGTCAGGAATTGTGTGAATCATTGTGCTATACCGCTTTCTTCAGCATTAGCAATGGCATCTTTACATCCTGCAAAAGCTATTAAAAAGGATGACCATTATGGATCAATCGAAGTAGGTAAAGCTGCAGATTTGCTGCTATTAAATGATGAATTAATTCTGCAAAAGGCATTTCTTGCCGGAGTTGAATATTTGATCACTAATAATTAAAACAAATAGCTATTTTTGAACTCATGAAGTATAAAAGGATCCTTTTAAAGTTAAGCGGCGAATCGTTGATGGGAGATAAGCAGTACGGTATTGACAATGAACGTGTTAAACAGTACGCAGAGGATATCAAAGCAGTGCATGCCAGAGGACTGGAAATTGCCATTGTGATAGGTGGAGGTAATATATTTAGAGGTTTGAGTGCAGAAAAGTCTGGTATGGACCGTGCGCAAGCAGATTATATGGGTATGTTAGCCACAGTTATCAATAGTATGGCCCTGCAGGATGCTCTTGAAAAAGTAGGCTTAAAAACTCGTTTGCTGACCGCAATTAAAATGGAACAAATTTGTGAACCCTTTATTCGCAGAAGAGCAGTAAGACACTTGGAAAAAGGCCGTGTCGTTATTTTTGGTGCTGGTACTGGCAATCCTTACTTCACAACAGATTCAGCAGCTGCTTTAAGAGCTATTGAAATTAAAGCAGACGTGGTATTAAAAGGTACCCGCGTGGATGGTATTTATACCGCTGATCCTGAAAAAGATTCTACAGCTACCCGATATTCTGAAATTTCATTCAAAGAAGTTTATGCTAAAGGCCTAAATGTAATGGATATGACCGCTTTTACGCTTTGTGAAGAAAATGAACTTCCTATCATTGTTTTCGATATGAATAAGTCAGGTAATTTTATGAAAATTGCAGAGGGTGAAGAAATTGGAACCCTGGTAAAAGTTTAGTTAAAAATATATATTAATTTGCACAAATAATACAGATTATGAATGACCTCATAAAGAAACAATTACAAGATGCACAGGCAATCATGGATAAGGCAATTATTCACTGTGAGTCTGAGCTGACTAAGCTTCGTGCTGGCAAAGCTTCTGCAGGTATGCTAGATGGCATTATGGTAGACTACTATGGCACTCCGACTCCTTTAAGCCAAGTTGCCAGTATCAATACTCCCGATGCCCGCACTTTATTGATACAGCCTTGGGAAAAAGTATTGCTAACTCCTATTGAGCGTGCAATTATGGAAGCTAATATTGGTATTAATCCTCAGAATGACGGTGTAATAATTCGTTTGGTTGTACCTCCTCTAACAGAAGAGCGTAGGAGAGAATTAGTGAAAAAAGCAAAAGAAGAAGCCGAAAGAGGTAAAATTGCAATCCGTAACATCCGTAAAGATGCTAACGAAAAGATTAAAAAATTAAAAGGTGATGCTGTTTCTGATGATGAAATCAAAACTGGTGAAGCTGAGGTTCAAAAAATAACAGATGTTTATATTGTGAAAGTGGATAAACATATGGAAGCTAAAGAAAAAGACATTATGACCGTATAATCTGTTAATGTTTTTTGAATTATCGAAAATATGATACTAGATTAATAATTATTAAAGGGAATGTGGCGAAAGCTATATTCCCTTTCTTTATTTTTGCCCTTCATGAATTTACTGATTTCCTATCTCAAAAAACACCAGTGGCTTGTTGTTCTTGCACTGGTTCTGGCGGCCATTAATATTGGCTTTTCCTTACTGGACCCTTATATTACAGGGAAAATTGTGGATAGGTTTATTGAAAGAAAGGATGAATTAACCAAAGATGAATTTGTTTGGGGAGTGCTTAAATTGGTTGGCATTGGCGTGGGTGCAGCGATGGTATCCCGTATTGCTAAGAACTTCCAAGATTATTTTACCAGTATTATTGTGCAAAAAGTAGGCGCACGTATGTATGCTGATGGATTAAAACACTCTTTGGAATTACCTTATCAGGTGTTTGAAGACCAACGTAGCGGTGAAACGCTTGGGATTTTACAGAAAGTTCGTTTAGACTGCGAGAAATTTATAACCTCTTTTATCAGTGTACTCTTTGTGAGTTTGATTGGTATGGTATTCGTAATTGTTTATTCTACTTCGGTTAGTTATAAAGTAACACTCATCTACTTTTCAGCCATTCCCATTATTAGCTTTGTGAGCTGGTTTTTAAGTGGTAAAATCAAAACTATTCAAAGAATCATTGTTGGAGAAACTACTGCATTGGCCGGTTCAACAACAGAATCTTTAAGGAATATTGAACTTGTAAAAAGCCTTGGGTTGGTTAATCAGGAAATTGAAAGGCTCAATAAAACCACCTATCAAATATTAGCTTTGGAGCTTAAAAAGGTTAAATATGTGCGGAGCATGAGCTTTGTGCAGGGTACAACGGTTAATTTTGTGCGCAGTTCCATGGTCGTAGTATTGCTTATCCTGATATTTGAAAATACGATCTCTCCGGGGGAATATTTCTCCTTTCTCTTCTACTCTTTCTTTTTGTTTGGTCCATTACAGGAGCTTGGGAACGTCATTCTATCCTGGCGGGAGGCCGAAGTTTCTTTGGGTAATTTTAAGCGGATTTTAAACAGGCCAATTGACAAGAAGCCTGTAAACCCTGTTAAGCTTGATAAAATTGCTAAACTATCTTTTGAAGCAGTGAGTTTCCGCCATTTAACCGGAAAAAGTAATGCCTTGAATCATATCAGCTTTCAATCAAGTAATGGAGAAACCATTGCTTTTGTAGGGCCTTCCGGGTCTGGAAAAACCACACTTGTTAAATTATTGGTAGGCTTGTACCAACCTGTTGAAGGAGCGGTTTACTATAACAATTTTTCCAGTCAGGATATAGATCTTGATCAGTTACGTGAAAAAATTGGCTTCGTAACCCAGGATACCCAGCTATTTTCTGGTACAATACGCGAGAATTTGCAATTTGTAAGGCCTAATGCTAGCGATGAAGAATGTTTGCATGTACTGCAACAAGCCGCTTGTCAGAACTTAATGGCTCGTGCAGATAAAGGACTTGATACCGTGATTGGCGAAGGTGGTGTAAAAGTTTCCGGTGGGGAGAAACAACGTTTATCCATTGCCAGGGCCTTACTGCGAAAGCCAGATATATTAGTGTTTGATGAGGCAACTTCTTCTCTTGACTCCCTAACTGAAGAAGAAATAACAGCAACAATCCGGGATATTTCTGCTAAAACCAGTCATATTACTGTATTAATTGCACACCGCTTGTCAACCATTAGGCATGCAGACCGAATCTATGTGCTGGAAAGAGGTCAGATCATTGAGCAGGGTAAACATGCTGATCTGCTGGAAGAAAAAGGCTTATATTATGCCATGTGGCGCCAACAAGTGGGTGAGCGGACAACGGTATAATTAAAGCAATTTCGTATAAAAAGCTTCGTAAGCATCGCGTAAATCATCAGCCTGGTTAATGGCTGCTGATGCTGCTATGCCAAATATCCCCGTTTGCATCAGGGCTGTTACATCGTGTAAGGTTACGCCACCAACGGCAAGTACAGGAAAATCAATGTTTAATTTTTTCAATGCGGAAAGTCCTTTTGCATAACCAGTTATGCCCAGCATTGGTGCCACATTTGGTTTTGTGATGGTTACTCCAAAAGGACCAAAACCGGCATAGTCTGCACCTTCTTCCCACAGCCTGATTAACCCTTCTATCGTATTTGAAGAGCCTCCAATGGTAACTTCTTCTCCCAACTGTCGCCGTAAAGCAATGAAATCAGCGTCCATATCTTCTATGTGAAAACCTTGTATATCGGCTTTTCCCTTTAAATGCACATGATTTGTAACGATTAGGGTAGCCCCCCAATCGTCACAAATCGATGAGACTTCATGAATTTCATTCAGCAGTTCTTCCTCCGTTTTTGTTAGGCAACGGTATTGTATCCATTTTGCTCCTGCCTCACAGGCCAGTTGTGTTTGCTCAACATGGCTTAACTGGGGAATATCATGGGTAATGAAATGCAGTTTTTCTATATATTTTTTCATGAATAACTTATAATGATTGGATCATCAGGGGTTTAATTAAAACTTCAAATTTAAAGATAGTAAAAAGTTAGTACCTGCCTGAGCGAAATAAAAATTCTCCGTAGTAGTTACACCCTGGTAAATCGATCCGTAAGTATAACCATTACTTTCATATTTTTTGTTGAAAACATTGTTGACCAGTAATCCAAGGTTTATATTCTTTATACCAAAGGCACTAAAATCATATCCTGCGCGTAAATTACTTACAAAATAGGCTTTTAACTTTCTTGATTCGTTTTGGGTATTATCTAAATATTGTTTGCTTACATATTTGTTTTGTAATGCGATTGCAAAGCCTTGTAGTGGTTTATAAGCCAATTCGCCAAACAACACGGCTGCTGGAGAGTAAGAAATGTCTGGGGATTCATAATTTGTTGTCACCGTATTAATGATATCACCATTTTCATCATATTCGTAAAGATAATCAACATAGTTACTTATCTTATTTCTGCTTATCGCTGCATTTGCGTTCAATACAAATTTGCTGCTTAAAATATAAGAAGCATCCAATTCTATCCCGATCCGGTAACTTTTTGAAACATTTTGACGGATTGGTTCACCAACATCATTGATTTTTCCCGTTACCACCAATTGGTCTTTATAAAACATACCATAGGCATTTACACCAGCATTTAATTTTCCAGCTTTTATACGATAGCCCAATTCAGTGTTATATAAACGCTCAGATTTGGGAAACAAACTTGGATTTGCATTCACATAGTCATCGCGGTTAGGTTCTTTATTGGCAAGGCTGAACGATAAATACACGTTGCTGTTGGAGTTCATGAAATAAGTAGCCCCAACTTTAGGGTTAAAGAAATTCATTTGGTCGTTAAAATCAATATTAGTCAGGTTTTTATCTGTTCCTGCCACTTCGTAATTGATATTTCTGTATTGAACATCGGCGAAAAGGCTGAGCTTTTCACTCGGATTAAACATTACTTTTCCGAAGATATTGAAATCTGATTTATCACCCTGATTATCGTAATAATGGTCGCCATATTGCCCGTTTGAAGCATATTGTGCCCAGATCACCTCTCCAAAGTGCTTACCTTTATATTCGTTATAAGCACCGCCCAGGGTAAAAGTCAAATTGGATTGGGGTTGGTAATTGAAGTTATAGGTAACCCCATAAAAGTCATTGTCTAACCATCTTCTTCGAATAAGGTCAGTTTTGTCTTTTGTAGTCCCACCTAGCTCAACATTTGCTAAGCCATAATTTTTAAATTTCTGACCAGTTTTAAATTCTTCATAATAACCCCTGCCGTCGGTATAATGCAGCGCTCCGTTAAATGAAAACTGTTCATTAAACTGTCTGGCATACAATAACTGGTAATGGTTTTGCCAGTAATTATCCGTTTGGTCTTTATAGGTAAAAGAGTTATATGTTCTGTTGCCCGAATTCAATAAATTGGTAGCATCAGCGTCGCTGAGGTAATTACGGGCAATATAAGCCTGCATACCAGCCGCATCACCGTTTAACCTCGATTCAGGAATTCCATTCCAAGCCTGGTAGGTTTTTTCAGCACCAGCAAAAACGTTTAAGCGTAGCAAGTCTTTCTTACCCTTGTAAGCACCTGATAAAAAGTAGGATTTTAAATTTGAAGCTGCACGATCAATAAAACCATCTGTTTTAATTTGAGAAAGCCTTCCATCAAAACTCCATTTATTATCGATCAGTCCGGTTCCAAGTTTTACGGTGTTTTTAAGGGTGTTATAAGAGCCAACAGTATTATTCAATTCAGCATAGGGCTCAATACTTCCTGCGCTGGTTTGCACATTTATGCTAGCGCCAAACGCTCCTGCACCATTGGTAGAAGTGCCTACACCACGCTGTATTTGTACGTTGTCTACGGAAGAGGCGAAATCGGGCATGTTTACCCAAAAGCTACCCTGACTCTCACTGTCGTTATAAGGGATGCCATTTACGGTAACGTTAATGCGTGTTGCATCACTTCCCCGAATCCTTATTCCGGTGTAACCGATGCCAGTTCCAGCATCCGATGAAACCACCACACCAGGGGTATTATTCAAAATAAAAGGAAGATCCTGGCCAAAGTTATTCGCATTGATTTCCTCTTTACTTAGGTTTTTGAAGGTTGTGGCAGACTTCTCATTGGCACGCGTACCCCGCACAATGACTTCTTCAGCCAAATAGGAAGCAGTAATTAGGCTAAAGTCTATATTTAAATCAGCATTTAAGATAATGTTTTTTTGCAGAGGCTGGTAGCCTATAAAACTTACTTCTAAGGTGTAACTTCCAGCTTTAATGTTTTTTAGCTGGTAATAGCCTTCGCTATTTGCTTTTGCACCTATTCCGGCATTTTTAATACGAATGCTTGCTCCAGGCAAGAGGGTGTTTTTTTCAGAAACTGTTCCTGAAATGTTAAATTGCGCTTTCGTTAACAGCGGAAACAGCAACACGGCAACAGCCGTAATCAATAATTTTTTCAATTTGTAATTGTTTTTTAGTTACATAAGCTGTAAATAGGGGTGTTTACAGTTTAGTTTAACTCCATAACTCCAATCCCTACGCCGGCATTATCCGGATCAGGTTCATACAAGCTAACTACTCAGTTTAGCTGTAATGGGTATGATCTCAGCCTGTTTTTGTGTTTTTTTTACAAAACAAGGCACCCCTTTTGATAATGCAAATGTATAAAATAAATTAAGTATTGCAATTAATATGCAGCATTAAGGATTTTCTAAAAGAAAAGCATCTATTACTTTCACCGCATTTTCAAAACGATCTACAGTTCCACCAACCACCGTATAGTTTGCCTGCAGCAGTCTTAACTCCTGGTGCCAAATGTTCATGAAATGTTCCCTAAGGTGTGGGAAATTGCGTAGAGGATCTTCCTGCCAGGGAAGGTCTATGTCCATTAGCAGGTATAAATCATAGTCATATTTTGGCAGTGCATTGAGCACAATTTGTGGGGTCTTGCCTAAGGTGGCATCGCTCCAGATTTTTACCGTTAAAAAAGTTGTATCGCAAAATATAAAGCTGTTTTCGGTCATTGCTACCACCGACTGTTCAAGTGCCACTTGTCCATGGAACATATTGATTTCATCCTGCAAAGTACAGGGCGCTGTTAAAGCAGCACAGTAATACCTTGCATATTCTGCCACCCAATGGGTTTTATAGTGTCTGGCCAATTGTTGTGTAATGGTCGACTTTCCGGTGCTTTCAGGGCCTACAATGGCTATTTTTTTAATTCTTTTATTCACGTTTATTTTTTATCCATGCCACAAAAGTAAGTCATACAGCGGTATAAAAAAAAATCCGGTAAAAGATAAATCTCTTACCGGATAATAAACCAAACAAACTATTTATGAAGAATATCCTCCCTAAGGAGAATGCTTTTATTATATAGCGGCGTTAGGGGATGAGCTAAAACTTAAAGCTGCCTTAACACTTATATCAGTAGTTACCCCATTTCTTAAAACATACTCTACTCTAATCCGCAGGCTGTTTCCTTTAATATAACTATCAAGAAAACGTGAATTATCAATGTCTAGTACTAAAGAAGTGCCGATATTTTCTGCAATATCATTTCTTGACGCTACCATGACTTCACTGCTAGTTCCATTAGAGATAAATATTTTTACAGATTTAAACATTCCCATACTTTGGGTGTTGGGGTTTGCCGCTGTTAACCTTGCAGAAGCAATTCTCACCTCTTTAATATAAGTGTTCCCATTTTGGTTGCCGAAAACTTCATCAAAGCTACTCGCTGCACTTGTAGCAGATATCGTGCTGTTTGCTTTGGCTGAAGCTGGAATGATTAAGGTTGCTGTATATGGGAAGCTGGATTTAATGATCGATTGTACTGTTGCACAACCACTTATTCCTATACTTATAGCTAAAAATGCGATGATAAGTTTTTTCATATACAGTTATAAACAAATTCTGTTCCAAGAGATAATAAGCTGTCAAATGGACTTGACTGGAATGATAGTTATTTTTAGGCTTCAATGCCTGTCTGTATTTGCATACAGACTATGTAATAATTTTGGTAGCTTAGTGGTAAATGCGCATCTTTAACTTCTAATAAGCTTAAATATTTGTCCTATGAAAAGTTACAAAATTGCTGTCCTTATCATTTTATCGGTTGCGTTGTTTGCTTTTAAAGCGCAAAATAGCGGGGCTTTGCAGGGAAGAATAATTCCAGTTGAAGGGGTTAAAGAAATTCTTGTGATTTCTGGTGCCGATACCATTAAAGTGCAAAATATTAATGGCGGTTTCTTGCTCAAAAACCTTCCGGCAAAAACCTATAAAGTTATGATTAAGGCTGCCTCGCCTTACCTGGATTATACCTTGAATGAGGTTGCTGTTATTGATAGTGCTACAACAGATATTGGCCAGATTCAATTATTAAAATAATTACCATAAAATTTAGTGGTTTTTTATAAAAAGGTGTCATTTATATGGCCTAAAAGCTTAACTTTGCACCCCGACAGAGTAGTCGGGATATTTCTTTTCGTATAGAAAATCTCGCGAGCAAAACTTTTAAAGCCATATGCCAAAAGACACTTCCATACGTTCCATATTGATCATCGGATCCGGACCCATTATTATTGGTCAAGCCTGTGAATTTGATTATGCAGGATCCCAAGCCGCCCTATCCTTAAAAGAAGAAGGAATTGAAGTTTCCATTATTAACTCCAATCCTGCAACAATTATGACGGATAAGGTCATCGCAGACCATGTTTACCTTCGCCCGTTAACAGTAGATTCAATTGAACAGATCCTAATTGAAAGAAAGATTGATGCCGTTTTGCCTACTATGGGCGGACAAACAGCATTAAACCTTTGTAAAGAAGCTGAAGAACGCGGTGTTTGGGAAAAATACGGTGTAAGAGTAATAGGGGTTGACGTTGCCGCTATTGAAAAAACAGAAAACAGAGAAGCTTTCCGACAATTAATGGTTGATATCGGTATTGGCGTTGCCAATTCAAGGATAGCTAACTCATTTTTAGAAGGTAAAGAAGCTGCACAACAAATCGGATATCCACTGGTTATTCGTCCTTCATACACTTTAGGTGGTTATGGAGGTGGTTTTGTGCACAAAAAAGAAGAATTCGATCAAGCTTTAAAACGCGGATTAGAAGCTTCACCAACCCACGAGGTATTGGTAGAACAAGCCGTGTTAGGGTGGAAAGAATATGAACTGGAATTGCTCAGAGACAGCGCTGACAATGTAATTATCATCTGTTCTATTGAAAACTTCGACCCTATGGGCATCCATACCGGAGATTCTATTACAGTAGCTCCTGCCATGACTTTATCTGATCGTTGCTATCAGGATATGCGTAACCAGGCAATTAAAATGATGCGTGCTATCGGTAATTTTGCCGGTGGATGTAACGTTCAGTTTTCAGTAAACCCAGATAACGACGAAATTATTGCCATTGAAATCAATCCAAGGGTTTCTCGTTCTTCTGCACTTGCTAGTAAGGCTACCGGTTATCCTATTGCAAAAATTGCTTCTAAATTAGCTATAGGATATAACTTGGATGAAATAGAAAATCAAATTACCAAAACTACTTCCGCTTATTTCGAGCCTAGCTTAGACTATGTGATCGTGAAAATTCCTCGCTGGAACTTTGATAAATTCAAAGGTGCTAATATGGAACTTGGTCTTCAAATGAAATCCGTTGGTGAAGTAATGGCCATTGGACGTACTTTTATAGAAGCCCTTCAAAAAGCTTGTCAGAGTTTAGAAATTGGCAGAGCTGGTTTAGGCGCCGATGGAAAGCACAGCCGTAATATTGATGAAATCATGTATGGCCTGCAGCACCCAAGCTGGAATAGGTTGTTTCTGATTAAAGACGCCATGAGCATGGGTGTACCTTTGGAATCTATCCGCAAGGTTACCCGTATAGATAAATGGTTCTTGTCGCAAATTCAGGAATTAGTACAGCTCGAAGTAGAATTAAAAAGATATTCTTTAAATAACATACCAAAAGACTTCTTCTTTACGCTAAAACAAAAGGGTTATTCTGATATTCAGATCGCCTATTTATTAGGTAATGTAACAGAAGATGAAGTTTATGAACGCAGGAAGGTCTTAGGCATTAAACGTGTTTATAAAATGGTGGATACTTGTGCTGCAGAGTTTGCTGCACTAACGCCTTATTACTATTCTACTTTTGAAGAGGAGAACGAATCTCTTGCTTCTGATAAGAAAAAAGTAATTGTTCTTGGATCCGGACCAAATCGTATTGGTCAGGGAATAGAATTTGATTACTCTTGTGTACATGGCTTACTTGCTGCAAAAGAGTGCGGTTTTGAAGCCATTATGATTAATTGTAATCCTGAAACTGTTTCTACAGATTTTAATATGGCTGATAAGCTGTATTTTGAGCCTGTATTCTGGGAACATGTTCGTGAGATTATTGAGCTGGAAAAACCTGTAGGTGTGATTGTACAACTTGGCGGTCAAACAGCCTTAAAGATGGCCGAGAAGCTTGAAGAGATGGGTGTTAAAATCATCGGTACTTCTTATAACGACATGGATGTTGCAGAAGACCGTGGTCGTTTCTCTGATTTGTTGAAAGAACTGGAAATTCCTTATCCAAGGTATGGTGTTGCTGAAAATGCAGAAGAAGCTATTGTTGTAGCTAACCAGGTAGGATATCCAGTATTGGTACGTCCAAGTTATGTATTGGGTGGACAAGGGATGAGCATCGTGATTAATGATGAAGATCTGGAGAAAGCTGTAGTGAAACTTTTAGGAGATCTACCAGGCAACCGCGTTTTGATTGATCATTTTCTGGACAGGGCAGAAGAAACCGAGTCTGACTCGATTTGCGATGGCGAAGATGTTCATATCATTGGATTAATGGAGCACATTGAGCCTGCAGGAATACACTCCGGAGATTCATTTGCTGTATTGCCCCCTTTTAGTCTTTCAGAAAAAGTAATGGCCGATATGGAAACTTATTCTAAAAAGATTGCAAGAGCCTTAAATGTTATCGGTTTACTGAACATACAGTTTGCGGTAAAAGATGGAAAAGTCTATGTGATTGAAGCGAATCCAAGAGCGTCACGAACCGTACCTTTCATTGCTAAAGCTTACGATGTTCCGTACATTAATATAGCAGCTAAAATTATGTTAGGGGTTAATAAACTGAAAGATTTTACGATAGAACGCAAGTTAGATGGTTATGCCATTAAAGAACCAGTGTTCTCTTATGAGAAATTCCCGGAAGTTACGAAAGAATTAGGCCCGGAAATGAAATCAACTGGAGAATCTATCCGTTTCATCAAAGACCTGGAAGATCCTTACTTCAGGAAGTTATATAAAGACAAATCAATGTATTTGTCGAAATAGTAAAAAAAGTCCCGAAAGGGACTTTTTTTATGTCTTTTTTATCATTAGCCAAATAGGGCGCTAAACACATCTTCAATTTTACCAACGCCAATAATTTCAATATTGTACTTCTCTAATACCAGGCCCTTTAAGTTATATTTTGAGATAAATATCCTTTCAAAACCTAATTTCTCAGCTTCTGAAATGCGTTGATCTATTCTGTTTACAGCCCTTATTTCACCAGATAAACCTACTTCTGCTGCAAAGCAATACTTAGAGGGGATAGCAATATCCTCATGAGAAGAGATGATAGCCGCCATAATAGCCAAATCTATCGCTGGATCTTCAACCCTTATACCCCCTGCAAGATTTAAAAACACATCTCTGGTACTTAATCTAAAGCCACACCTTTTTTCTAATACTGCCAGCAGCATGTTCATTCGCTTGGTATCAAAACCCGTGGCTGATCGCTGAGGTGTTCCGTAGGCTGCAACGCTCACCAAAGCCTGTGTTTCAATCAGCATAGGCCTGGCACCCTCTAAAGTTGCCGATATGGCAATTCCACTCAGCTCCTCATCACGTTGTGATAATAAAATTTCAGAAGGATTGGTCACTTCCCGCAGACCGGCACTGTTCATAGCATAAATTCCCAATTCTGCTGCCGCACCAAACCTGTTTTTGATAGACCTTAATATTCGGTATATATGGTGCCTGTCGCCCTCAAATTGTAATACCGTGTCTACCATATGTTCCAGTATTTTCGGACCGGCAATGGCGCCGTCTTTAGTAATATGGCCAATTAAAAATACGGGTGTATCAGTTTCTTTTGCAAAGCGCAAAAGTTCAGCTGTACATTCCCTTACCTGCGAAACACTACCGGGCGTAGATTCTATATGAGCAGAATGAAGGGTTTGAATGGAGTCTACAATAACAATTTCAGGTTCGAGGGCCTCAATTTGTTTAAAGATATTCTGAGTAGAAGTTTCCGTTAAAATATAGCAATCAGCAGTAGGATTACTGGTAATACGCTCTGCACGCATTTTTATTTGCTGCTCACTTTCCTCACCTGAAATATATAGTATCTTTTTATGAGGAAGGTTTAAAGCCAGCTGCAACATTAAAGTGGATTTTCCTATGCCCGGTTCACCACCTATTAAAGTAACGGAACCTGTAACCAGCCCTCCCCCTAAAACACGGTCCAGCTCCTGGTCGCCGGTTAATATCCTTTTTTCTGTAGAAGATTCAATACTTTCCACTTTGCTTGGTTTATTGGCACGTATGTTACTGCCACTGCTTTTCCAGGTCGGAACCTTTGCTGCAGTTTTCTCCATAATCTCTTCTACCAAAGTATTCCAGGAATTACATGAAGGGCATTTACCAAGCCATTTTGCGGATTCATACCCACAGCTCTGACAAAAATATGCTGATTTAGTTTTAGCCAATGTTTGATGGTTTAAAGAATTACTAATTTAACGCTAAATTGAAGCAATCGTATAATTAAAAAATAAAAGGAGTTAAAATTAATAAGCCTGACTTCTATTTAGAAATCAGGCTTACAATTAAGTTTTAATACAAGAGTTACAGTTTAATTTCTTCGTCTTTAGCCGATAAGAAATGAAACTCTGTCAGATTGTAAGAAGGCACAGCTCTTAATTTTATGCGTTGACCGAATTTGAAGAACCATTTCCATTGTAGGGAAACTATTCCCTTTTTAATATAGGCTTCAATATAAGGATGTACACACAGTGTAACGTTCTTTTCATTCTGTTCCTGCAGTATGTAAGTGAGGTTATTTTCTATATCATCCATTAGGACAATACTTGCTTTAATTTCCCCCGTACCTCCACAAGTAGGACATTTTTCACTGGTAACAATGTTCATTTCAGGTCTCACCCTTTGGCGGGTAATCTGAACCAAACCAAATTTACTCGGAGGCAAAATAGTGTGTTTTGCACGGTCCAGCTGCATCAGTTCCCGTAAATAGTCAAATAACATTTTACGGTTAACAGGCTTGTGCATGTCAATAAAATCGATAACGACAATACCGCCCATATCACGCAGCCTAAGCTGGCGTGCAATTTCTTTTGCGGCTTCTTTATTCACCTGAAGAGCATTTTCTTCCTGGTTTTCCTTGCTCGCAGTTCTATTACCGCTATTTACATCAATAACATGTAACGCTTCAGTATGTTCAACAACCAGATAGGCACCACCAGCGAGGGTCACCGTTTTACCGAAGCCATTTTTAATCTGTTTATCCAGACCAAAGTGCTCAAATATGGGCTCTTTTTGCTTGTAATGCTTCACTATTTTCTCCATTTCCGGAGAAATTTCATGAACATAAGAACGAATATCTTCAAATAAACTTTGATCGTTTACATAAACATTCGTAAAATCTGTGCTCAGGATATCTCGGATCAACGTAGACGTACGATCCATTTCTCCCCACACACGTTTAGAAGGTTCTGCATCGGGCAACTTCTTGATGAAGTTTTCCCATTTGGTTACAGAATCCAAGAGATCTTTTTGCAGTTCCCCTACACCTTTTCCTTCGGAAACCGTTCTAATAATAACACCAAAATTTTTAGGTTTAATACTTTCAATAATCTTTTTTAAACGATTGCGTTCGGTATTACTTTTTATTTTTTTGGATATAGAGATAACATTAGAGAAAGGGACCAATACAATATAGCGGCCTGCTATAGAAAGGTCAGAACTTAAGCGTGGCCCTTTAGTCGAAATAGGCTCTTTGGCTATTTGAACAGGGATGACAATATTTTTGGAGACGATTTCAGAGATCTTCCCGGCCTTATTAATATCAGGCTCAAGTTTAAAGTTATCTAATAACGTCCCATTAACGGTGCCATTACGCTTAATTTTTGTTAGCTTTAATAAAGATTGCACTTGCGGTCCCAGATCAAAATAATGCAGGAACGCATCTTTTTCATAACCCACATCAACAAACGCAGCATTTAAGCCCGGCATAATTTTCTTTATACGGCCTAAATAAATATCGCCAACAGCATAGTTGGTGTTGATGTGTTCTTTATGAAGTTCTACAAGGTGTTTGTCTTCAATTAAAGCTATGGTTACTCCCGTAGGAGATGAATCGATAATTAATTCTTTTACCAAAAGCTGTAAATTTTACGGCATATAAAAATGCCCCATTAACGCATGAACTGATACGAAAAATAGTGAACAAGTAAAATATACGTCAATAAATCAACGCATATTTTACTTGTTTACATTTCAAAATAAGAGGCTATTTTTTCTTATTCTTATGTCTGTTTTTTCTTAAGTGTTTTTTACGTTTGTGCGTAGCCATTTTATGTCTCTTTCTTTTTTTACCACTTGGCATAATTCTGAAAATTAAATATTTTAAAAAATCTGTTTATTAATTATTTACTGAGCTCTTCCACACGTTTATCAATGAATTTAGATAATGTTGGATTCGCTGCAAGCTTTTTACTGTTTAAATAAGCTGCAATAGCTTCTTTCTTTTTGCCTAGGTTTTCATAAGCTGTAGCCAGATAGAAATAAGCATCTGGTGAAGGCTGCTGTGCAATAATCTCATTAAATCTAACAATAGCTTTATCAAACTGTCCTGATTTAATTGCAAATGTACCTAAACTCATATTTGCTTTTAAATTTGTAGGATCTTTTTTAACAACGGCTAATAACATTGCTATACCTTCCATTGGCATTCCCATTCCATTTACAATGGTTATTCCCAAACCAGTTTTCGCGACTGCATTATTAGAGTCTAGTTCAAAAGCATTCTTGTAAGAGTTGTTTGCTTTTTGAAGTAAGGCGGGCTGGATTACGCTGTCCCGGGTTAAATCAAAGGCTTTCATAAATCTTTCACCGGCATTTAACCAATTGTTGATTTTGGGTTCTTTACCTGCAATAAGCTCTAAATATAACGCACTTGGAATAGGTTGTTCTACATCATCCCATTTTTGGGCGAGCTGCAGAGCTACCGTATTTTTATCATTTTCCGGAGCTTTTTTGTAATTATTCTCTAAGGTAGTGATTTCAGCGGCTAAACTAGTGTTTATTATATTTTTCCCAACTGTGGATACTTCCTGTAAGTTGATTTCCTGTGCTGGTTTAGTTGCTAATTCTCCGGCAGCAGGAGTATTAGTTGTATCTTCTTTTGGTTTAACCAAACCTTTAATATCTCTTGTAAACAAAAATGCGATCAGCAGCAAAATTGCTCCAATAATTATTACTTGTTTAGTCCGGATATCTTTGATCATAATTTATACCTCTACGCTAAGTTTTTTACTGTTATTTTTAACTTTATCAACAAATACTTTTGCTGGTTTAAAGCTTGGAACATAATGTTCTGGGATAATGATTGCTGTATTTTTAGAAATGTTTCTTGCAGTTTTTTGCGCTCTTTTTTTAACAACAAAACTTCCAAAACCTCTTACGTAAACATTTTCTCCACCGATCATGCTATTCTTGATCACTTTGAAAAATGCTTCTACGGTCTCCTGCACATCTACCTTTTCAATTCCTGTCTTTGTTGATATCTCTGAAATAATATCTGCCTTAGTCATATTCTCTATTATTAAATTTTTGTGTGTTAAATATTATAAGTGATTTGGGGTTGCAAAAGTATTGCTTTTTAATGAGATAGGAAAATAAAAGATAATTTATTTGTGCTTTGATTGATCAGGGAATTGCAAGATTTAGTGAAAATACGTTTATACACCGTATTTTTGTGGTCATGAATTTTCAGCTTGAAATTATTAACTGGTATAATCTTCATCAAAGAGATCTTCCCTGGCGTGGTACTCAGGATGCATACGTGATCTGGCTTTCTGAAATCATTATGCAACAAACCCGTGTAGAGCAGGGTTTACCCTATTTTAACCTCTTTTTAGAAGAGTTGCCTACAGTAGCTGATTTTGCTGCTGCCACCGAAACCCAGGTGCTTAAACTTTGGCAAGGATTGGGGTATTATTCCAGAGGGCGCAACATGCACCATACAGCCCAACAAGTTATGGAATTACATGGTGGTATTTTTCCTGTTCGGTACGAAGAACTGATCCGCTTAAAAGGAATTGGACCCTATACGGCAGCGGCTATTTCTTCTTTTGCAGCAGGCGAATCCAGAGCAGTTTTAGATGGGAATGTTTTTCGTGTTATTGCCCGATATTTTGGTGTTTCCAGCCCCATTAATAGTATAGAAGGGAAAAAAGAGTTTGAATTGCTAGCACAGCAATTAATTGAACATCAAAATCCAATGGTCTATAATCAGGCAATTATGGAATTTGGTGCTTTGCAATGCAAGCCTAAATCTCCGGATTGCGGGGGCTGTGTGCTTCAGCTGAATTGTGAGGCCAGGCGACAACAAATGGTATCG
Source organism: Pedobacter sp. CG_S7 (assembly GCF_040544395.1). NCBI lineage: Bacteria > Pseudomonadati > Bacteroidota > Sphingobacteriia > Sphingobacteriales > Sphingobacteriaceae > Pedobacter > Pedobacter sp. CG_S7. The sequence goes on from NZ_JBEONS010000002.1 coordinate 70,718, forward strand.
GTTTGGCCTGTAAAGCTTAAAAAAGTGGTGGTTAGAAAGCGCTATTTTAATTACCTGATCCTGCAAAAAGGGGGCGAGGTGTTAGTTAAAAAAAGACAGGGTAGTGATATTTGGCAACACCTTTACGACTTTCCGTTAATTGAAAGTATGGAGCCCATTGAACTTTCAGATGCAGGGTTATTTATCGAAATAAGAAAATTATATGGTGAAGGGGTAGGTATTATACCGGTAATTGCTAAAAAGCACATTCTTACACACCAAATTATATATGTTCGATTTTTTGTTTTAGCTAATTATATGATTAACTTTAAGCAAGACGCAGCTGAAACTTGGGTAGATAAAACAGCACTCAATAACTTGCCTCAACCCAAAGTGATCAGTAATTTTATTAACACGTATTTAAACTTATAATTTTTTTTCATGTCAGGTATCAACAAAGTAATTCTCGTAGGACATTTGGGTAAGGATCCTGAAGTTCGTCATTTAGACGGTGGTGTAACCGTTGCAAGCTTTCCATTGGCCACCTCCGAGACCTTTAACAGGGACGGTAAACGAGTAGAACAGACCGAGTGGCATAACATAGTGCTTTGGCGAGGTTTAGCCGAGGTAGCCTCTAAATACCTTCAGAAAGGAAAGCTGGTGTATATAGAAGGTAAGCTGCGTACGCGTTCTTTTGAGGATAGGGAGAAGGTTAAAAAATATGTTACTGAAGTTGTTGCAGAAAACTTTACCATTTTGGGTAGGAAGAGCGATTTTGAAGGTACCCCAGTGGTGCACAACCATACCATTCCTAAACAACAGCATGAAGATGAGTTTACGAGCACAGATAGTGATGAAGGAAACATACCGTTTTAAAGAAGAATCTCTTTTTTACCTAAAAAAAACTGTTTAAAATGAAAAAGGGTGCTTCATCAAAAATGAAACACCCTTTTTTAAAATATGCTTTCTTAGTTAATCTTAGTGTAATAAATATTCAGTTTAATCTTATTTGTAGCATTGTTAAACGCGCCGATAACGGACCTGTTAGCTGTGGTAATTGGTGACATGATGCCATATTCAGCAAGTAAATTTGGTGCTGGAGCTAAATAGAAACCATTATCGATTGATTTTCCATCTATTAAATCCTGCAGCAAACCGGTAACAATAAAAGTATAGTTTTTGGTTCCAATGTTGTATCCGCCACCAAAGTTAGCAATATACCTAAAGTCGGAAGAATTCTGATCAGGGATCAATGCTCTTTGTCCGGCAATATCATACTGGTAAAGAGCTAAACTTTGTGCTGGCACAAAAGGAGCTACCTCATTACCAGTACTTAAATCAACCACCAATTCTGCTTTATTGATAATAATTTTGGCACCAAGGTTTTTGACAAATTGCTTAAGGTAAGGAAAGCTTATTTTATTTCTTACACCAGCTAAAGGCTGTAAATAAGTTGCCTCATATTGTTTATTGGTAGCATCTGCAAGCTGGGTTGCCACGGGTGTACCAGTATAATTGTGTTTAATAGTTGCTGCAACCGGATTAATCTTCTGGTTAATAGGAAACAAGGCTACAGCGGTATCTATTGCTGTGGTAGTAGTTGCGTTTTGTTTGGTGTAATAAACCTCTATAGAAGCATTGCCTTTGTTAAAATCAAAAAACATCACGCCACCGGTACCTGTTGAATTTGCTTTATTGATGCTTACCTTCAATCCTTTAAAAGAGGAGTTGAAAGTAACATCGTTTAGAAGCACAGTAGTTCCTTTGTCTAAGATATTGGTCTTGATAAATGCGTTGCTCAATTTTATTCTTAACGATGCTGGTACCGCTTTTAAAGTGTCTGGTTTAGCCGCAACAATAGCCGTAATTTTAAAAGGCGTATTAGGTTTAATTCTACCGGTAAAAGTTCCTGCAATTTCCGTCTGGGCTTCCCATTCTCTATTGCTTAAAAAAGAAGTTTCAGTAGAAAGGTTTTTCGTTAACTGCTGAACGTTCACACTGTAAACAGAAGTCGTTGTATCTCCATAAAACTGAGTAGAATAAGGGAGTACCAATACTGCTGAATCTACCATAGCATTGGTGCCAAAACTATAGGCAGAGCTAGGCAGGTTAACACTTAATGCTAAACTGGCTTCCGAAGTCCCAAATAAAGGGTCTTTAAAGTATCCAAAAGGAATACGAACAGGGTTTCCAGCAGCACCAACGCTAAAAAAAGTAGAAGTTACTTCGTCGGCTACTGTTTTTGTTTTAACTGTAACAGAGTCTACAAGTGCACCCTGAATAGCGTCGTCCGGATCAAGGTCAAGGCCTAAAGTATTAGACTCATTACACGAGGCAAAAAGAAAAAGACTTATTAACAGGGTCAATAAGTCTAGTTTTGAAAATTTCATATTTAAATTAATAATACCGTTTGTTTATGCTATTGAAACCATTTCTTCGTTCGATATCTCCTCGTATAAATTATAGAAGTTGTCGAAATTTTCGGTTAAATTATAAGCTAAAGTTGGCTTATTAGAATCTTTAACAAATTTTAACACATTAGCATCAATTACGTCGGTTGCAAAAACCACTGCATCCGAGTAAGAAATTGCACCAATGTGCATGGTGTTACAATCTGCATTTTCAAATACTTTTGTATCTTCAGGCGTCATGTCTTTCATTACTGCTTTTTTGTTCAGTTCCGTATTTAAGGTTTCTGTAAAACAGTTCTCATAAATGGAATAAACTACCTTAGAATTCTTGAAGGTAGGGTCATTTTTATAAGTTGTTTTAATGTAAGCAGGAACCAAAGCGGTCATCCATCCATGACAATGAACAATATCAGGAGCCCATCCCAATTTTTTCACGGTTTCTAACGCACCTTTGCAAAAGAAGATCGTTCTTTCGTCGTTATCAGCATAAAATTTGTTTTCTTTATCGCGGAAAACATATTTACGCTGAAAATAATCCTCGTTGTCCAAAAAGTAAACCTGCATACGCGCCGCCGGTATAGAAGCGACCTTAATGATCAAAGGATTGTCATTGTCGTCTATTACAATGTTCATTCCAGACAAACGAATTACTTCGTGGAGTCTGTTTCGTCTTTCATTGATGTTGCCGAACCTAGGCATTAGAATGCGGATTTCGAAACCTTTTTCCTGCATTGCCTGCGGTAATTGGCGGGTAATTTCTGAAATTTTTGTAAGTTCGAGGAAAGGCGACATCTCGTGTGTAACAATCAGTAGCTTCGTTTTTGCCATCTCCATATTCGTGAATAATATTATGTTAAAGAAAAGATAATCAAGGGGCAAAGGTAATCAAAATTATAATATTTATCAAGTTCTTCGTCAAGATGTTTTGTTAAGAATAGATAAATAACCAACTTTGGCACCGAATACTTTTAACTTAGGTTTGGAAATAATAAATACTATAGCAGCATTAAAATTGTTGTTGGAGCCTATAAAACAGGCTCATCAAAAAATTGCAATTGTGCCTACTATGGGTGCTTTGCACAAAGGGCATGTATCACTCATTGCTGCAGCTAAACAATTGGCAGACCTTGTTGTTTGCAGTGTTTTTGTTAATCCTACGCAATTTACGGATCCTAAAGACCTGGAGAAATATCCTCGGCCTTTAGCTCACGATATCAAAATGCTGGAAGAAGCAGGTTGCAATGTGGTTTTTATGCCCTCGGTGAGAGAAATGTATCCTCAGCCAGAAAACTGGCACATTGATTTGGGTGCGGTTGAATTTTTATTGGAAGGTGAGTTTAGGAAGGGTCATTATCAGGGCGTTACACAGATTGTTAAAAAGCTTTTTGATGCTGTTAATCCAGATCTGGCTTTTTTTGGCCAAAAAGATTTTCAGCAGGTACTCATGATTAAAAAAATGGTAGACCATTTTCAACTGCCTGTAAAAGTAGTTAGTTGTCCGATAATAAGAGAAATCGACGGACTGGCAATGAGTTCCAGAAACATCAACCTTACGGCGCAAGACCGTCAAAATGCACTAGTTTTAAGTAAGGCGCTTGAATATGTTAAAAGCCATTTCAAGGAGAAAAACATAGAAAGCCTGCTCGAAAACGCAACTGCTATGTTGAAGGGTACTGCTGGTGTTGAGCTTGATTATTTTACCATAGCGAATGGTGAAACGCTGCTTCCTGAATACGATAAAAATGCAGGAAATCTTGTGGCCCTAGTAGCCGCAAAAGTGGGCGAAACCCGCTTAATTGACAATATGTTGCTGGACTAATAAAAAACTATTCTTGCAAATATTAAACTTTAGTTAACTTTGTGAAATGATTATCGAGATTTTAAAATCGAAAATACACCGTGTTAGAGTAACACAGGCAGAATTGCATTATGTAGGCAGTATTACCATAGATGAAGATTTAATGGATGCAGCCAATATAATCGCAAACGAAAAAGTGCAGATTGTTAACAATAACAATGGAGAGCGTTTTGAAACCTATGTGATTAAAGGTGAGCGTGGAACTGGTACTGTTTGTTTAAACGGAGCCACTGCTAGAAAGGTTCAGGTGGGCGATATACTCATTATTATGTCTTTTGGCGCTTTGCCTATCGCTGAAGCTAAAAATTACCATCCAATATTGGTTTTTCCTGACGATAACAACCATTTGCTAAAGTAAAAAGCTTTTGAAGTAATTGTTATGCAACCATAGTATTTTGATTTAGATTAACTAAATTTGGCGTATTGTATTTTTTAAAAAATTAAAGATATGCTATTTCAACTAAGCGAAGAACAATTAATGATTCAGCAGGCTGCCAGGGACTTTGCACAAAATGAACTGAAGCCTGGTGTTATTGAGCGTGACGAGCATCAAAAGTTTCCTGCAGACCAGGTTAAAAAACTAGGAGAACTGGGGTTTTTGGGTATGATGGTATCCGAAAAATATGATGGCAGTGGTTTAGATACGCTGTCTTATGTTTTAGTGATGGAAGAGCTTTCCAAAATTGATGCTTCTGCTTCTGTAGTCGTATCTGTAAATAACTCCTTGGTTTGCTATGGCCTGGAAGCCTTCGGCACTGAAGCACAGAAAGAAAAATATTTAAAACCACTTGCTTCAGGTCAAAAGATCGGTGCATTCTGTTTATCAGAGCCTGAAGCGGGGTCTGATGCCACCTCTCAACAAACTACTGCCGAAGATAAAGGTGATTACTATTTGTTGAATGGCACTAAAAACTGGATTACTAATGGCGGCACTGCCTCTACCTATCTGGTCATTGCACAAACACATAAAGAATTAAAACATAAAGGAATCAATGCTTTCATCGTAGAAAAAGGCATGGAAGGCTTTACTATTGGTCCGAAAGAAAATAAATTAGGAATTCGAGGTTCAGATACCCATTCTTTGATGTTTAATGACGTGAAAGTCCCAAAAGAAAACCGGATTGGCGAGGATGGATTTGGTTTTAAATTTGCCATGAAAACGCTCGAAGGTGGACGCATTGGTATTGCTGCACAAGCTTTGGGTATTGCTGCAGGTGCTTATGAATTAGCCTTAGCTTATTCAAAACAAAGAAAAACTTTCGGCAAACCTATTTATGAACACCAGTCTATCGCTTTTAAATTAGCAGATATGGCTACCGAAATTGAAGCCGCCAGGTTACTGGTTTATAAAGCAGCATGGTTAAAAGACCAGGGGCAATCGTATACTTTAGCTGGCTCTATGGCCAAACTTTTTGCCTCTAAAGTAGCGATGGATGTAACCATCGAAGCGGTCCAAATACATGGAGGCTACGGCTTTGTAAAAGAATACCATGTAGAAAGGTTAATGCGCGATGCGAAAATTACCCAAATCTACGAAGGGACTTCAGAGATACAAAAACTTGTTATTTCCAGAACTATTTTAAGTTAAAAAAGACCGTCATCCTTTCCTTGTTTTAATTTTAAGGCAGGATGACGGTTATTTAAGATAAAAAACCTTCTTTATTTTCTTGAGCTGGTTATGCCTCCTAAAACCATTTGAATCAGGGCAACAACAATGGCCAATAGTGCTGCAGAGAAGAATCCTGAAGTATTAAATCCAGTCATCATGCTATCCACTAATAAAATCATCAATACGGTAATAATAAAAGAAACTAGTCCGAGGGTCAAAAAATTAAGCGGAAGGGTAAGTATTCTTAAGATAAACCCAATGGTTCCATTTACAACGGCTATCAGGATTGCCGCAATTATTGCACTTCCAAAACCATCAATTTGTACGCCAGGTACCAGGTAAGCCCCCAATAACATGGCCAGGCCAGTCAATAGAATTTCTAAAATAATTCCCATAATGTGTAATTTAGTTGAATGATTAAATTTTTATCTAAAATAGCAGTTATTACTTCTATTAGTATGTGTTTAAGCTGTTCCTCATCAAATAATAAGCCAGTATTTATTCATTTTTCTGCAGATAGTAACGCCATAATTCTTTCAGACATTGACCCGGTGGGTTTACTGCAATTAAAAAATAACCAGCCCGATAGTACTACCCGTATGAAATGGGTAACGGTAAGTGTGGATGGGAAGAGAATTTCTGGTAAAATTAATATAACCGGCGAAAACCTTGTGTTTACCCCCAACACACCTTTTCAAAGGGGGCTGTCTTACCTCGTTTCCACCCCCCTTAATGCCAACTTTGGTGGAGCAAAAGAAATAATTAAAGGCAAAATAAATTATCAATTAAAGCCACAGCAAAAGATCTTGCAACGTTAGCCTCATTTTAGGATGAGTCCACAGTGAATCCACAGTGAGTCAAGGGTGACTCAACGTATTGCTCGGCAAAAGGTTGACTCACTGTTGACTCACCCTTGACTCACCCTTGACTCACTGTGGACTCACTGTTTCTGATCCTTAACTTTGCCTGTACTCAGGTTAAACATCCGATAGTGTTGTGATCTTCATTGGTATGTGATTTTTTTTCAAAAGTGATGAAGGTGTCAAGATAAATATTTATTGTAGTTTGTGAGTGTTTGCACATGAAGGTTTCATATTAAAAAAAATATGCGTATCTTTGCACGGATATAGAGAATTAGAGGGGGCGCGTGTCCCCTCTTTTCTGTTTTAGCAAATTGGTTATGCAGATAGAAAACAGAGTAAGAGAACTAGTTGAAGAAAAAATTTCGGATAGGCCGGAATTATTTTTGGTAGAGGTTAAAATGCTGCCAAACAATAAGCTTATTATTCATGTTGATGGCGATGAAGGTATCAGCATACAAGATTGTGCAGCAATTAGCAGGCATGTGGGTTTTCATTTAGAAGAAGAAAATACCATAGCGCAGGCTTACAATTTAGAAGTTTCATCTCCTGGTGTAGGAGAGGCACTGAAGCTGAAAAGACAATACCTTAAAAACATTGGAAGAGAGATAAGTGTTAAACTTCCAGGTGGCGATAAAAAAGAAGGCAAATTATTTTCAGTAACCGATACCGGTCTCAATATTGAGGAAAGTGTTAAAGAAAAAGGTAAAAAAGCCACTATGGTAGAAACCCATATTGCGTTTGATAATATAACAGAAGTAAAGGTTTTAATTTCATTTAAATAAAATGAGCAACATTAATTTAATCGATTCGTTCCAGGAATTCAAAGAGTTCAAGAACATCGACCGCCCAACAGTGATTAGTGTGCTGGAAGAGGTGTTTCGTAGTATGCTGCGAAAAAAATATGGAACGGATGAGAATTGCGATGTAATTGTTAACCCAGACAACGGAGATTTGGAAATTTGGCGGACAAGGAAAGTGATGGAAGATGGCTTTTCGGAGGACGATGATTTGGAAATTGAACTTTCTGAGGTTAAGCAGCTGGATCCGGACATGGAAATTGGCGACGACTACATTGAGCAAATCACGCTCGAAAGTTTCGGTCGTAGGGCTATTTTAGCCGCACGCCAAACTTTAGTTTCTAAGGTGCTTGAACTGGAGAAAGACGAAATATTTAAAAAATATAAAGACAGAGTTGGCGAAATCGTAACTGGTGAAGTTTATCAGGTATGGAAAAAAGAGACTTTGGTATTGGATGATGAAGGTAATGAGCTGATGATGCCTAAGACTGAGCAGATTCCTGCAGATTATTTCAAAAAAGGAGATACCATTCGTGCGGTAATCTCTAAAGTTGATATGATGAACAGCACTCCAAAAATCATCATCTCCAGAATTGCACCTGAATTTTTACAACGTTTATTTGAGATTGAAGTTCCAGAGATTTTTGATGGCTTAATTACTATTAAGAAAATTGTTCGTGAACCCGGTGAACGTGCTAAAGTTGCAGTAGAATCTTATGATGACAGAATTGACCCTGTGGGTGCTTGTGTTGGTATGAAAGGTTCTCGTATTCACGGTATTGTGAGAGAATTGAAAAATGAAAACATTGATGTAATTAACTTTACTAACAATGTTTCTTTATATATTACGAGGGCTTTGAGTCCGGCAAAGATCAGTTCTATTAAACTGGATGATGTTACAAAACATGCATCGGTTTACTTAAAACCAGATCAGGTATCCTTAGCTATTGGTCGTGGAGGGCATAATATTAAATTGGCAGGTAAATTAACCGGCTATGAGATTGATGTATTCCGTGAAGCAGGTGAAGAAGATGAAGATGTTGATATCGAAGAATTCTCAGATGAAATCGATAGCTGGATCATTGATGAGTTAAAAGCGATTGGATGCGATACTGCGAAAAGTGTATTAGCACTTTCTGTAGATGAATTAGTAAAACGTACCGATTTAGAAGAAGAAACGATTAAGGAAGTAGTGAATATTTTAAAGTCAGAATTTGAGTAATTTAAATTTTATGAGTGAGAAATAGGTATAAAGCATGTGAGAAAATTCAAACAAATTACATACACATGAAATAAAACAAGAATAAACATTACTTTTGTACAAGAATTAAGAAAAAAGAGGAATATCAATGTCAGACGACAAACCAATAATTTTATTTAAGGCAGTTAAGGAACTTAACGTTGGCATAGCTACGGCCGTTGAGTTCCTGGAAAAGAATGGCTTTTCTGTCGAGAATAAACCCACTACCAAGCTTTCAAAAAACATGTACGATGCATTATTGAAAGAATTTCAGGGAGATAAAATCGTAAAAGAAGAGGCCAATCAAATTGTTATTGGTAAAATACGTCGTGATGAGCCTGATGTAATAGAGAAAGCTGTGGAAGCTCCGAAAAAGAACGTTGAGTTCGAAAATGAAGGTATTTTAATTAAAAACCTTCATACTTATACACATCCGGTTGAGAAACCGAAAGAAGAGCCTGTTTTTGCAAAGGAACAGCCTCCTGTAAAAGTGGAAGCACCAGCAGAAAAAACGCCTGAAAAAGTAGAAGAGAGTTCGCTTCCAGGAGTTAAAATTATTGGGAAAATAAATCTTGATGATATCAACAGTAAAACACGCCCTGTTAAAAAGGAGGAAACTCCTGCAGCACCGGCGCCAGTAGCTGTAGTTAAAGCAGAAACTCCTGCACCTGTAGCTGCTCCAGAGGTAGTGAAAGAAACACCTAAAGAGCCAGTGAAAGAAGAAAAACTTGTAGAGTTTACACCTGTGGTTAAAGCTGAAGTGCTACAACCTGTACCAGCTATTAAAGCTGAAGAGAAACCCATGCCTGTTGAAAAGCCTGCTGTTAAACCAGTAACGGTTGTTAAACCAGAGCCTGTTAAAGAAACTCCTGCCCCTAAGGTTAATAAACCCGATGAGGTTGAGGTTATAAAAGCAAGATCGGTTAAATTAACTGGGCCAAATATTATTGGTAAAATTATTTTACCGGTAACGCCTGATCGTAAATCTTCGCCCATCGCTTCATCTAATGATAGCGAAAATGCGAAGCGTAAGCGTAAGCGTAAAAAAACACCAGGTCATACGTCTGCACCAAGTCAGGGTTCAGCAACTCCGGCAGCAGCACAAGGTACAACTTCGGGAACACCGCATACACCAAAACCAGCTGTTACTCCACCTTCTTTTCCAAACAGACCAGATTTTAGAAATAACACTAACAATACTGCCAACAGGCCAAACTTTAGAAATAGCAAACCTGGTGGGTTTGGAGGGTCTAAAGAAGAACCTACGGAAAAAGAAATACAAGATCAGATCAAGGCTACGCTTGCACGTTTAAGTGGCGCTGGTAAATCTGGGAAATTTGCACAAAGAGCAAAACTTCGTCGTCAAAAACGTGATGATGTTGCTTTAAGTGCAGATGAATTAGCATTAGAACAAGAGGCACAATCCAAAGTGTTAAAAGTTACTGAGTTTGTTACGGCAAATGAATTGGCTACTATGATGGATGTACCAGTAACCAAAATTATTGGTACTTGTATGAGTTTGGGTATGTTCGTATCCATTAATCAACGTTTGGATGCTGAAACTTTAATGATTGTTGCTGATGAGTTTGGATACGAAATTCAATTCGTTAAACCAGATGATGAAGGTGATGTTTTAATTGAAGAAGAAGATGCAGCAGAAGATTTAGTACCTAGAGCACCAGTGGTAACCATAATGGGTCACGTGGATCATGGTAAGACTTCCCTGTTAGATTATATACGTAAAGCAAACGTTGTTGCTGGTGAAGCCGGTGGTATTACCCAGCATATTGGTGCTTATATGGTAACTACGCCAACGGGCAAAAAAGTTACTTTCCTGGATACTCCGGGTCACGAGGCCTTTACGGCAATGCGTGCACGTGGTGCTAAAGTTGCAGATATTGCCATTATTGTGGTAGCTGCTGACGATGCAGTGATGCCTCAAACAAAAGAAGCTATCAACCATGCGCAGGCTGCAGGTGTACCTATTGTATTTGCTTTTACTAAGATAGATAAGCCGGGAGCGAATTCTGAAAGAGTTCGTGAACAACTATCTGCCATGAATATTCTGGTTGAAGATTGGGGTGGTAAATTCCAGTCTCAGGAAATATCGGGTAAAAGTGGTCTGAATGTAGACTTGCTTTTAGAGAAAGTATTACTGGAAGCAGAATTTTTAGACCTTACTGCTAATCCTAAAAAACGTGCTACAGGTAGTGTAATTGAAGCTACCTTAGATAAAGGCCGTGGTATTGTTACTACGGTTTTAGTTCAGGCAGGTACATTGAAAATTGGGGATCCAATTTTAGCAGGTAGCTATAGCGGTCGTGTTAAAGCGCTATTTAATGAGCGTGGACAAAAAGTATTGGAGGCTGGTCCTTCTGTACCGGTTCAGGTTTTGGGTATGCAAGGCGCACCTACAGCGGGTGATAAATTCAACGCACTTGAAAGTGAAACTGAAGCGAGAGATATTGCAAATAAACGTTTGCAGTTGATGCGTGAGCAAGGATTACGTACACAGAAACACATTACTTTAGATGAAATTGGCCGTCGTTTGGCTATCGGTAACTTTAAAGAACTTAACCTGATTATTAAAGGTGATGTTGATGGGTCTATTGAGGCACTATCTGACTCCCTATTGAAGCTTTCTACTGAAGAAATACAGGTGAATATCATTAGCAAAGCAGTGGGTCAGATTTCTGAATCTGATGTGTTGTTAGCTTCTGCATCAGATGCGATTATTATAGGTTTCCAGGTTCGTCCTTCTACAGGAGCACGTAAACTTGCCGAAGCTGAACAAATCGATATCCGCCTTTATTCTATCATTTACGATGCAATCAACGAGATCAAAGCGGCAATGGAAGGTATGTTGGCTCCAGAGTTTCAAGAGAAGATTACAGCGAATGTTGAAATTAGAGATGTCTTTAAAATCACTAAAGTTGGTACCATTGCAGGTTGTATGGTATTGGATGGTAAAATTACCCGTAACAGTAAGATCCGTATCGTTAGAGATGGCGTAGTGGTTTATACAGGTGAACTTGCTTCACTGAAACGTTATAAAGATGATGTGAAAGAAGTGAGTTCTGGTTATGAATGTGGTTTAAATATCCATAACTTTAACAACATTGAAGTTGGCGACATCGTTGAAGCTTACGAACAAGTTGAAGTGAAAAGAAAATTGTAATTAGTTAATAAGAAAAAAAGGGTTTCAATTTTATTGAAACCCTTTTTTTTTATCCCAGATATCATAATTAGCTTTATAATGTTAAAACCTGAAGGTTGTTTGCAGGATAATAGTTATTTGTGGCTTTTAAAATTAGATATGAAAAGTAAAATTACGGGTGGTTTGGCAGAAAAAATACTATCACTTAAGGTGATGGGCAAGTATGAAGTTGATTATTTTCGTTGTGAAGAAACAGGTTTCATTCAAACTGTAGAACCTTATTGGCTGGAGGAAGCTTATTCCTCTGCGATAACTAAACTTGATGTTGGACTGCCGGAGCGAAATGAAACACTCCGTAATAAAATAATCCCTATTCTATCCAATCACTTCAATGCGGAGGGCATTTTTCTAGACTTTGCGGGAGGATACGGACTTTTTACACGAATGATGCGCGATAAGGGTTTTAATTTTTATCATACAGATAAACATTGTCCGAATTTATTTGCTGAATTTTTTGACTTGGTTGATATTAAGCAGGAAAACTTCGAATTAGTTACTGCATTTGAAGTTTTTGAACATTTACCAAATCCAATTCCTGAAATTGAAGCCATATTGAAATATAGTGATAATTTATTCTTTACAACGGTTCTGCCTCCGAATGAGTTGAAAGAATTGAAACAATGGTGGTATCTGATACCAGAAACAGGTCAACATATTTCTTTTTATTCTGCCAAATCATTGCAATATATAGCTGATCGGTTTGGGCGTAATTTCTATACCGATGGTCTCAGTACTCATTTATTTACGAAGAAAAAATTGACTTTAAACCCTTTTACTGAACAGAAAATACCTTTTTTAATCAGAACAATGAAGAGAAAGGTAGATCGTTATTTCAGGAAGGTTTATGGAAGAGAAAGTTTATTACAGAAAGATTGGCAGGAAATCAAGGATAAGCTTAGCTAAGTTAATTTTTGAAAAACGAGCTTATAAATCTTTTGATTCTCCTTCTTAATAAATTTTGTTTTCTCCATTTCTCTGCTAAACTGAATTCATGTTTAAAAACGGCATAATCTGCTGTTTTTTCTGGAACAAAAAATTTTGGATGCCTAAGTTCCCCTAAGTTTTCCAAAGCCAGGTTAGCATAGGGACTATTTTTATTAGTAGTATGGGTTCCATCGGCTCTAAAGCCGATATTACTTATTAAATTTACGTTTGGATTAATACTAAGGCTGTTGTTAAAGTAATTGATTAAGGTTAATTGATAGTCCCAAGTGTCGATTATACCTGCTTTGGTCTCTTTAAATATCCTTTGCCATTCTTCGGCAAGAAAAGTGTCATCAAATATATTATCCAGACAGGCATTTGCTTCTTCCTGGCTAAATTCACTAAGCGTTTTATCATAATCTTTCCATACTCTTTTCCAGGTGGCCCAACCCCATACATGGGATTGATTGGTAAAATAGTAACTTGCATTTCCCCATTGTTTACCTAGTTGTAAATTGCAACCTGAAATATGCCTTATGCGCGTATCAAAACGGTACTTTTCTAATAATACATCGCAATACCTAAAAAAATCAATAGATGGCAGGCAATCATCTTCGAGTATAACACCCTCTTGTTCCACTTCGAAAAACCAATCTATGGCTGTAGAAATAGCCTCTTTACAACCTAGGTTATTTTTCCGAAAAAGTGTTTTTACCTCGCAATCCCAATCGATATCATTAATGATTGATCTGGTCTTTTCACACAATGCTTGTTCTTCGGTTTTGTCTGATCTTGGTCCGTCGGCAGCAATATATAACTTTGGTGGCTTCACTACTTTAATTTGATTAAAGACTTGCAATGTAGTATCTGGCCTATTGAATATTAAAAATAATAACGGTGATTTAGCCTGGTAATTTTTCATCAGAATATGATTTTAAAGGTGATGAAGCTAGGAGCATCATTTTGAAAGTGATTGATACACAGTTATTGTTTTATCCATACAACTTTGCATAGAAAATTTCTTTAATCGCAACTTGCCATTTTTAACAATTGTTTTTGCTAAAAGGCTATTCGTAACGACCTCTTTAATAGTGCATAGGATACTGTTTAAATCATAAGGATCAAAGTAGGAGATAGCATTACCCCCAATTTCCCTGAAGCATGCATTATCACTGGCAATGACTGGGCAATTATTTTTAAAAGCCTCTAGAATAGGTAAGCCAAAGCCTTCATATAATGATGGAAACACGAAAGCTAATGCGTTCTGGTAAAGTGATTTAAGTTCTTGATCAGTAGCATTAAACTGCAAAATTTTATTTTCTAGGTTTAAGTGTTTGATGATTTCCAGTTCGTTAATTGTAAAAGACCCTCCTCCTGCACAATAGAGTTTCATCTCTTTATTTTCTGCCAATAAGGGATGAATAGAGGTTAATAGAACCGGGAAATTCTTATAACTTTTACGATCGCCAACAAACAGAATGTAATTCTCCATTGATGTGTTGTTGTATGTATTCTGTAGCCCTGAAGGCTCTTGTGTATTCATTTGATAGCCATGATGGATTACCGTTATCCGCTGTGGGTCTACTTGTAATATATTTATTAAGTCTTGTTTAGTGGATTCAGATATGGCAATGATATGTGCCGCATTTTCAACGCATATTCTTTTATATTTCACATTAATATCGTTAGGTACAAAATGTTCAGGAAAGAGCTCATGAATCATATCATGCACCGTAATTACAAAAGGTTTTTTATTATACTTTAAAAAATAAGGATGGTAATAGCTAGGGTGAAGCACATCATAATTATTTTTCAGCATCAGATATTTTGAATATTGTTTATTCCATTTGTAACATTTATCACTTTTTTTTAATAATAGCCTACCTAGTGCATTATTAAGAGGAGCAGGATATTCCTTTAAGTAATGGTTTGGGGTGTATAATATGCCTACCTTCGATTGTATGTCTTCTCTTTGTTCCAAACTGTGTTGGATATTGGTAAAATAACGGGAAATGCCACCGTATTTTTGCATTGAAAAAGTTTGATGATCTATAAGAAGTTTTAACATTAACTAAAAGTTTGCATGTTTATTAAACGCTTATATAAACCATTATTGTTCAATAATTCGGTATGTGTTCCTCTTTCTTTAATTTCACCCTTGTCAATCACCAAAATTAAATCAGCGTGCTGTATGGTACTTAAACGGTGGGCAATGACAATAGAGGTGCGATTTTGCATGAGGTTATTTAAGGCCTCCTGAACTAATTTTTCAGATTCTGTATCTAATGCTGACGTCGCCTCGTCGAGTAACATAATTGGTGGATTGTCTAAAATAGCCCTGGCAATACAGATACGTTGTTTTTGGCCACCAGATAAACGGTTGCCCCTGTCGCCAACATAGGTTTGGTAACCCTGTTCGGTATTTAAAATAAAATCATGAGCGTTCGCAATTTTTGCCGCTGCAATAACTTCTTGTTCTGTGGCCTCAGGTTTAGCAAAAGCAATGTTATTAAAAATGGTATCATTAAATAAGAAAGATTCCTGGTTTACCGTACCCATTTGCGCACGGATACTTTCAATAGTTAAGTCTCTGAAATCATACCCATCGATTTTAATCGAACCAGTTTTTGGATCATGGAAACGTGGTATGAGATCCATTAAAGTGCTTTTTCCACCACCCGACGGACCCACCAAAGCCACCGTTTTACCTTTAAATACCTCAAAACTAATGTTTTTAAGTACTTCTTTCTCTCCGTAATTAAAGTAAACATTTTCAAAAACTAATGAGTTTTTGAAATCGGCGAGATTTTTAGCGTCTGATTTATTTATAATTTCTGGTTTGGTGTCAATCAGTTCCAAGACGCGTTCGCCAGCAGCAATTCCAGTATGGATGTTACTGAAAGACTCTGTTAAGGCTTTTGCAGGGCGCATAACCTGCGAGAAAATAGCAATATAGGCTATAAACTGACCTGAGGAAAGGGCATCAGGCTGGTTGCTTATAATTAAAGATCCTCCATACCAAACGATAAAAGAAACCATGATAATGCTTAAAAATTCTGATACAGGTGAACCGAGCTGTTGCCTTCTCACCATCTTTCTGTTGAGGTTAGAATAAAAGACGTTTTCATTTTGAAATTTTTCTTTTACCCTTTCGGTTGCATTAAAAGCTTTAATAATCTTTATTCCACTTAAAGATTCATCTAAAAACCCAATCATCCTTGCAAAAGATTCATGTGCTGCTTTAGCTTGTTGTTTTAATCTTTTCACAATTTTACTGATGATGAATGCTGAAATTGGAATCACCATTAGTGAAAATAAAGTGAGCTTTAAAGATATCGAGAACAACATCAGGATATAAAAGATAAGGGTCAATGGTTCTTTAAATACCACTTGTAGCGTGTTGGTAACCGAATATTGTACCACTTGTACATCTGAGGCTACCTTTGCAATGATATCTCCTTTACGTTCATTATTAAAGTAACCGACATGCAAATTCATTACATTATTAAATACGGTTTTACGCATGTTTAATAAGGTATGTACCCTGAGGTCTTCCATGTACCGTTGAGAAAAATACCTGAATATGTTGGATAATAACACGGAAATAACAATAATAATGCAGATGTATGTAAGCGTTCTTTCATGTCCGTTGGTGACAATAGAGGTGTTTACAAATTCCCTGAATTGGCCTGTAATGTCAAATGAAGAAGCCGTTTTTGGGTTTAAAGTATTCCCTAATGCTGCAACTTTAGGATTCAATGTTTCAAATAACGGTGCTAGCAGGGTAAGATTTAATACTCCAAAAAGGACAGAAAGAAGGGTTGCAATAACATAAGGTATGGCGAACTTTTCTATTGGTTTTGCGAAGGAAAGTAATCGGAAGTATGTTTTCATTAAAAAAAAATATGATGCAAAGGTACTAATTTAGCCTTTATTATGTTTTTTTAGGCATTTCAAGAATAATTCGATTCTAGGGAATGCTAACCTTTTCTAAAAAAAGTTACTATTTCTTTTCCTGCCTTCTTTAAATTTTCTGAACATATACCTGATGTAGATATAATATCCCAGGTGTTTTTTTATTAATGAGGGTTTATCTTTTTTAAATAAAGGATCTGTAGTAATCGAAGAAAAGCCCTCCATGTGATAATAAGCCACATCAACGTTTTTGTAGACCTTCTTGAAATTGCTATCACCCCAACATTGGATGTTCAATAAATAATCAGCAAATACCGTGTATTTTAAGGAATAGTTGTATTTTTTGAATACCTGAACTGGATAAAATATGCATTGATGACATAAGTTCATTTTGGCAATCTTATAGGACGAGAATTCTCCATTGAAATGATTTTCCCCATTTCTGCAATTCCCATAATAAATAGTGCTTTCATTTTTAAGTTGACTAATGATTGTTTTAAAGGTGGGGAGAATCCTATCGTCAGCACCCAAAAATATGACCCATTTCCCAGTAGCAAGCTTTGCTCCTTTATTCATTGCGTCATATATTCCATTATCTTTTTCACTAATTATCCGGGGCTTGATGGTCGTGAAATCGTTAATTATCTCAAGTGTATTGTCTTTGCTTTTACCATCTATAATAATGAGTTCATAGGGTTCAAGCACATTTTCAGCTATAGACTTAAGACAATCTTTTATGAAAACCCCTGCATTGAAAGTAGCAATAACAATGGTTAAAACCGGAATTGGGGTTATCCTAAGGGTAGTGCTATTCATCATACTCAAAGATAGGAAATACCAGGATTATTTAAACTTGTATATTTGTATCTTATGTATGTAGAAAATGCAATAGATATTGTAATTCCTTCATTTCGTTTGGATGAAGATACGCTGATCAAAATTATAAATGTTGACCAGCCATTAAACTTCAAGATTAATTTTTACATCATTGCTGATAATCCCGCTATAGCTGTACCCGAATCAATTCTAAAATTGGCTGAAAATGGTACAATTAATCTCGTTAAAAACGAAAAAAATTTAGGGTTTTCTAAAACCCGAAATAAAGGGATAACGTTAGGCAAGAGTAAATGGCTGCTTTTATTAGATGATGATATTACTCCTGAAAAGACTTTATTAATTGCTTATGCAAATGCTATTGCCAAAAATCATGACGCAATAGGCTTTGCGGGTGTGACTAATTTTCCGAAGCCATTCAATTCGACCACACTTGCTTTAGAAGTAAATGGGGATACTGGCCATTGTAAAAGTGCGGGGCAATATGCAGAATTGATGTGGGTACCCACAACTAATATTATGCTTAATAGGGAAAGCATGGATCCGAGCTTGTTTAATGAAAATTTAAAAAAGGGTGGGGAGGATATAGAGTTTTTAGTTAGAAACGCATTGCTTAATAATAAAAAGTATATAGGTGTACCAGATGCTATTGTTGCGCATCCTTGGTGGCCAGGCGGCACTACCAAACGGTTATTTAGATACGGCGCTGGTGCTGCCCAAATAGCGTCTTTGCCAGCCATAAAAAAATATACATACCATAACTTTACGAATACAGCAGAAACGTTATTGTTATTAATTTTATGCTCGCCTTTAATCGTAATCAATTTTTCGTGGGGTGTATTAATTGAAATGGTCTTGATTTTGGTAGGTGTAGAATTTGTAATCAACTGCTTTCGGAGTGTTTATTTAATTAAAAAGTTCTCTTTAGGGGTGGCAGTTAATTTGTTCTGGATAAAAAATTGTTATGAGGTCGGATATTTAATGGAAAGCCTTTTAAAAGGGAGACTTTCTGGTTTTGGTGAACGAGTTGACATGGCCTTTACGCGGGAAAATCCAAGCTGGTTCAGACTAAACAAGTGGAAGATGTTAAAAGTAACCTTCTTATTAATATTGTTTACTATAATTCTTTTATAACCCCATTCTTACAACGCTTGGTATGGCGTTCTACAGTCCTTAGGTATTTTTTGTAGTTTATATCTTCGTTATGTCTGGAATTTATTTTATGGTACAAGTGAAAACAAACTGCTTTTAATTTTAACTGACGCTGCTTAATTCCAATATTGGTTAATCTTGCAGCAAGTTCAATGTCTTCATGGCCCCAGCCCTCTAAATCATTATTATAGCCATTTACGGCTAGGAAGTCAGCTTTCCAAAAAGAAAAGTTGCAACCTCTAAGGTTATTCGATCGCAGTTGATCTCCTTTGAAGAAACCTGAGAATATTGGTAAATAACTAGCGTTTATTTTACTACCCACACCAGAACTCATTGGTGAGATATTAATATTTTTGGTTTTTACTATTTTTGAGGTAAGTTTTTCGGAAAGCATGGAACGGCTGCCTTTAATATAGTAACCCATTTTAGCTTCCTGAATATGGTCAGCAATAAAGTTAGAGTGCAAAATAATATCTCCATCTATCTGCACGATATAATCGCCGGATGCAGCTGAAATGGCCCTGTTCATGACAATTGTTTTTCTAAAACCAATGTCTTCCTGCCAAAAATGTATTACAGGAATTGGTGTTTTTAGCTTAAAAGACTGAATGATCAATTTAGTCCTTTCATCGGAGCCGTCATCTGCAATGATAATTTCATTGGGAGATACCTTTAGCTTTAAAATGCTTTTTAAAACAAGTTCTAGTGCTTCAGGCCAATTGTAAGTAGAAATAACAAGGGAAATGGAAGTGGAAGCTAACATAAGTTAGAGATATTGGTTTATACCAGTTTTACAGTAAACCTTTTTTAGGCTAATGGTTTCTTTGAAAGCCTTTTCATTTTCTTTCAAATAGGTTTTTGGGCTTTCTTTATGGTAGAGATGAAAGGCAATAGCACCAAGTTTTAGAAAACGTTTTTTTAATCCTAAGTTTAATAACCGGGCGATAAATTCCTTATCTTCTGGTCCCCAGCCATTAAATTGTTCATTATAGCCATTTACTTTTATGGCATCACTTCGCCAGAAGGCCATGTTGCAGCCATGTATTTCATAACGTTCGTCACCTTTATTTTTATATTTTTCATCGAACAAAGGCCATAAAATAGGCATACGTAAGGCACTAAAAATATTACTGATACCTTTACTAAAAGCGTTTATCTTAAAAAGTTTGTTTTTAAGTCTTTCATTGGAGGTTTGCTCGTTTATATAAATGCGGCTGGCTCTTACAAAAGTTTTAGGTAAAGCAAAGTTTATATGATCTTGAATGAAGTGTCGATGAAGAATAATATCGCCATCAATTTGTATAATGTATTGGCCACTTGATTGTGCTATAGCTTTATTTCTGATTTTTGCTAATCTAAATCCTTTATCTTCATGCCAGATATGTTTTACAGGGATGGAAAATAGGCATGCATATTTTTCTATCATTGCTTTTGTTTCTTCTGTAGAACCATCATCAGCAATAATAATTTCATCTGGCATTTTTGTTTGCGCTAAGACACTCAAAAACACGAGTTCTAATGCTTTTGGCCAATTATAAGTAGCTATTAATAAGGTAACTTTAATGTTTTTATGCATTTTAAAGTTTATAGTTTCTGTATTCAAATAACCTCCTGCCAGTTAAGTCTTCAATTATTTGAAGCAGGCGTCTTCGGAAGTTCATTTTTGGTTTTATTTTAGTGATGTCCTGATCAAATTTCCAGTTGCTTGTATTTATTCGATCGCAAATTACTGCTGGGTGGGTTTCATTAAATTTTACCAGTCGGTCTGCATTATTCATGTCAAAAACTTGCTGAACCGGAAAGTTCTGTTCTATCCACTTTTCTGTTTGGTAAAATTGATTAAAGTTTCTCACTTTACCTTGTAGGCCTGCGGGTGTTTTAACCCAACCATAATGGTAAATATGGGCATCAATGAGTTTTACGTTAAGTTTCCTGTTATTAATTCTAAATCCCTGGGCATCTTTGTAGGAGTGTATTCCTGGTAAGTTTTTCAGAATGCGTACTTCCCGTCTATACCATCGGCGGGATTCAGCAAAATAATCATAAGAGCCATAAAAGTGTTTATATTTTAAGAGCAGGGCTTCTACTTTTGTATTGGTTAGGTTATCTGCCATTTCTTTTCTAATTACCTCCAGGTACTTTTCGTGAATACATTCGTCTCCCTGGATATAGAACATCCAGTCTGTATCTTTGGATATTGCTGCCAATGCTTTATTGGTTTCTTCTGCAAATACTTGACCACCTTCTTTTAATGATTCATCCCAAATTGTATGAATGATTTTTATTTTATCAGGGGCTATGCTTTTGATAAGGGCTTCGGTGTCATCGTTTGAATTCCCCAAAGCAACAATAAAGTCATCACATATGGGTAATATAGATCTGATAGCCTCATTTATTGGATAGTCGTTTTGTATTGCATTCCTGATAAAAGTAAAGCCGGTAATTTTCATTTTTTTCTTTAAAACGGACTGGGTGAGTTGTTGTTGTCTCCAATGTTCACCTTTTTTGTAAAGTAATTTACTTAGGGGATATTTGAATTTGAGGTGGTCATTATAATCTGTACCTAATATGCGGTAGGAGATAGATGGATTTTCTACTAAACATTGTTTAATGGCATCGCTGTAGACTTTCGGTCCTGTCATTTGATGTACGTCATGCGGGTACTTGTTTGTCCTGATGTTATCAAATATAAGTGCTAGGGTTTTTTTTAGAAAGGGGTGGTTTGCCTGATAGATCAATGCCCATTGAACATATAAGCCTGGATTTTTTTCTTTAGATAGTATGGCGGAATCTTCGGCTTTTATGAAATCATTTAGCTTTCCAATAATAGCACTGTCTATATCTATATATATACCACCTTTTTTATACAATACAGCATACCTAAAAAAGTCTGCTTTTGCTGCGCCAATATTTATTCTTTTATATAGACTTAATGTATCTGCATCATATTCTTCCACCAAGAATTGCTCAATCCTGAGGTCATCATAAAACTCATATAGATAGTCTGCATTTTTTTTCTTAAATCTGGAAATTTGCCATCTGGTGATGAATGGTAAATCTGCAGATTTAAAAGTTTGATGTATGATTTTTGGTATGGGCATGTGTAAATTTACGGGGATAAAACTAACACTTCATCATGAACACTGCAAATAAGAATAAATTCCATTTATTTGTATGAAAACAAAATGGTTTTATGGAGGTAAAGGAAGCGTTATTGAAAGGAGTATCAAGAGGGGATTTTATAGCTTTGGCCAGGGCATTAACATTGGTGGAAAATGATATTGCTCCTTCGGCAGAAATTTTACGGTTCCTGATCCCAAAAACTAATGTGCCAGTTGTTGGCATAACAGGCCCTCCTGGGGCTGGAAAAAGCACTTTGGTGAATGCTATTACTAACTTTTTCAGTCTCAATCATAAAAAAATTGCCATTTTGGCGGTAGATCCGACATCACCTTTTAATTTTGGTTCCTTATTGGGTGACAGAATACGGATGTCACAACAATTTAATAATCCTAATGTTTTTATTAGATCTGTAGCAACTAGGGGCGCTTTGGGGGGAATATCCACAAAAACGATTGAAATGATTGATGTGATGCGTGCTGCTGATTTTGACTTAATTATTGTGGAAACCGTAGGCGTTGGACAGTCGGAGTTAGAAATAGCCGGATTGGCAGACCGTACCGTTGTTGTGCTAGTGCCAGAGTCTGGTGATGAGATACAGCACATTAAATCTGGGTTAATGGAAATTGCACAGGCATTTGTAGTTAACAAGGCCGACCGTGAAGGTGCTGATATCTTTGCGAATAATTTAAAGAAGCTTTTACAGGGGCAGCATACCAACGTACCTGTATTTAAAACGGTGGCCGATAAAGAGCAGGGTGTTTCTGCTTTATGTGATTGGTTGTCTGTACCTATTGAATTTAATAACTCGCGTAAACCACTGTTAATAGCAGAAAAAGCATTTCAAATTATCCAGCATTACAGAATGCGCAATGTTGATAAAATAAAGCTTAGAACGGAAATAAGTGCTGCCATGGAAAAACCTAACTTTAATATTTACAAATTCATTGATAATTGGCTTTAATTAGCCTTATCAAGTATTCTGTCTAAAAAACAGGACTATTTTCTATCAGCATAACAAGAATAGTGTCTTTTCGTGGATGAATTTTTTTTTAAGTGTTTGTTTATAATTGTCGGGTCTTAAAATAGGAGTTAACTTGCGTTTTATTTTAATTAAGCGTTAATTTATTGTGTAATATATTGAATGTAAGTGTATTATTTATTATGTTTGGAGTGGATAGTATTATGGACCAGCTTCATTAGGTGTTGTTTGTAGGGTGCTATAGGAAAATTAGTCTGCCTTTATAAGTTTGGAACGGTGTTTGTATAACTGTTTTTAAGATTTTAAAAATTTGTCTAATTTTGCTATACAATAAAATTATACGATTAAAATTTGTTTACCTTAAAAAAAAGAAAATTATGAATTATTCTACTTTAAAAAGAGGTCTAGCAGTATCTTTTGTTGCATTAATGGGAGCTACAACTCTTGCTAGCGCACAGGATTCTACAATGACTACATCTTCAGCCAAGGTATTTGGTGGAAGAGGCCAGTACAGAACTTGGTCAATTGGTGTAAATGCAGGCGTAATGTCTCCGTTCTTAGTAATCGGTGGCTCAAATGATTTCACTAATCAGGACGTTAATTTAGGTTACGGTGTATCCTTGAAAAAACAATTAGGTCATGCATTTGGATTAGAAGGTAACATTTTCCGCGGAAAAGTTTCTGGAACAAATAAAGATGCCCCTGGTGGTGCTCAATTTGGTGTTAAAGAATTTGAAACTGAAATTGGTTACTCTGCTGATTTAAGAGGTGTTGTTAATGTTGCAACTGTTGATTTCTTACGTCGTGAAAACTCAGTTAACTTTTTCGTAACTGCAGGTTACGGTTTAATTGCTTATGCACCTAAATCTACTTCAGCTGCCGGAACTGTTACTGACTGGAAAGATAAAGCTGGAGACAGTAGAGACAAAAAATATGTTAAAGAAGCTTACATCCCAGTTGGTGCTGGTGTGAAATTTAAAGTTTCTGATCGTGTTGCCTTTAACTTAGGTTATACTATGCACTTCATTGATAGCGATAACTTTGATGGTGTTTACGCTAAAGCAACTACAAAAGATAAATTCTCTTACGGTTATGCTGGTTTAGAATTTTCTCTTGGATCAAGTGCTAAACCTAATTTAGACTGGGTTAACCCACTTGCTTTGATGTATGATGAATTGAAAGATCCTTCATTACGTCAAGAAGTTGAGGCACTTAAAAATCGTGTATCTAACGTTGAAAAATCTGTTGAAGATTTGAAAAAAGATACTGATGGTGATGGTGTTTCTGATCAATTTGACAAATGCCCTGGAACTCCAGCAGGTACTGCAGTTGACGGATCAGGATGTCCACTTCCAGTAGCATCAGTTGTTGATACAGCTAATGTTTCAGGATTTGAGCCAGTACAATTCGAATTCAACAGTTCAGTGTTAAAAACTGAATCATACCCTATCTTAGATAAATTGTCTTCAGGTTTACGTGATAACGGTGGTAAATTAACTTTAAACGGTTATGCTTCAAGCGAAGGTACTGCTGCTTATAACATGAAATTATCCAAAGACAGATCTAATTCTGTTAAAACTTACTTAGTAAACTCTGGTGTTAATTCTAGCCAAGTAGTTGCAAAAGGTAATGGTGAAGCTAATCCAATCGCTTCTAACGATACTGAAGAAGGTCGTATCCAAAACCGTCGTGTTGAATCTGCTAGAAACTAATCTTTCTAAAGATCAATATCATAAAAAGAGGTCTTCGATATTCGAAGGCCTCTTTTTTTATTTATACATTTGTATATGTACTTCTTTAGAAAAAGAGATAAGAACAGACCCATCAATGGAAGCTTGAAAGCCATGCATTTTATTAATGCATTAGCCATTTTAGTATTTCTTGCCGGGATTTTATGGAAATTATTACAAGCTATTTTTTAAAATGAAACAAATCATATTTACTACCGATGCTCCTGCCCCAATTGGGCCTTATAGCCAGGCTGTTTTAGCCAATGGATTTCTTTATGTTTCCGGACAAATAGCGATTAACCCTGCTACTGGTGAACTAGATCTGAGTTCTTTAAAAGCAGAGACCGGGCAGGTTATGCGTAACCTGAATGCACTTTTATTAGAAGCTGGTTTTGGGTTTGAGCATGTTGTGAAAACCAATATCTTTTTATCTGATATGAGCCTTTTTGCTGAAGTCAATGAAATTTATGGTTCTTACTTTTCTAAAGATTTTCCTGCACGAGAAACCGTCGCAGTAAAAGGTCTTCCTAAAGGGGTAAACGTAGAAATCTCTGCTATTGCTTTTAAAGGCTAAATAGTAGCTTATAAAATCTTATTATTTTGTACGCGGAAATATTAGCTTCTCCTATTGAATACCTTAAGGGCGTTGGCCCGAGACGTGCCGAACTTTTGAAAAAAGAGTTGGGCATTTTTTCTTATAACCAACTTTTAAATTACTACCCCTTCCGTTATATTGATAGAACGCGATTTTATAAAGTGAATGAGCTGGATTCGGATTTGCCACTGGTACAGCTTGTAGGTAGAATTACAGATAAGCAAACAATTGGGGAAAAGCACAAAAAGCGAATTGTAGCGAAATTTAGTGATGAAACTGGCACCATAGAATTAGTATGGTTTCAGAGCTTGAAGTGGGTGGAGGAAAATGTAATGCGAGGGAAGGTTTATATCGCATTTGGGAAGCCAAATCTATTTAATGTTACTTTTAGTATATCTCATCCAGAACTTGAAAATTATCCACGGCCGATTACGCTTACTGGTAATTTAACTTTGCAGCCGATATACAATTCTACAGAAAATCTTAAAAAGAATTTCTTAGACAGTAAGGGTATTCAAAAATTACAAGGATTGGTTATTCAACAACACCTACGTGAAGTAAAAGAAACTTTACCTGCTTATGTTGCTGAAAAATATAAGTTAATCTCTAAAAGAGAAGCTATATTGAATATCCATTTTCCGGCTACAGCGCAAGCTCTGCAGGATGCTGAGCGTCGCTTGAAATTTGAAGAACTTTTCTATATCCAGTTACAACTGCTAAACAGCAAACAGCAGCGCATATTAAAGTTTAAAGGGTTACGTTTTGATAAGGTAGGGGAAAAGGTGCATCTTTTTTATAGAGATATTCTTCCTTTTGAACTTACTAATGCGCAAAAAAGAGTAATCAAAGAGATCAGGGTAGATACCCAGCGAGGTGTACAGATGAATCGCCTGGTACAGGGGGATGTAGGGAGCGGTAAAACTATAGTCGCCTTAATGAGTATGCTCCTTGCCAATGATAATGGATTTCAGGCTTGTATGATGGCACCAACCGAAATTCTTGCCCGTCAGCATTACCAGTCACTGGTTTCACTTGTCGGCGAAGATTTTGCTAAAGTGGCGGTGCTTACAGGCAGTACCACTAAAAAGCAGCGCATACTTCTACACGAGCGTTTACTAGCTGGCGAAATAGATATTTTAGTGGGCACTCATGCATTGATCGAAGATAAAGTTCAGTTCAAGAATTTGGGTATCGTAGTTATCGATGAACAGCACCGTTTCGGGGTTGAACAGCGTTCTAAATTGTGGCGTAAAAACAGTGTTCCACCACATATCTTAGTAATGACGGCTACGCCAATTCCTCGTACGCTGGCGATGACCTTATATGGTGATCTTGATGTTTCTGTGATTGATGAATTGCCAGTTGGCAGAAAGCCAATTGAAACAAAACATCTTTTTGAAGGACAAAGGTTACGCATGTTTGGTTTGATGCGGGAAGAAATCAATAAAGGCAGGCAGGTTTATGTGGTCTATCCCTTGATTAAGGAGAGTGAAAAGTTAGATCTCTTGTTTTTAGAGGCCGGTGTTGAACAGATGCGTTATCAATTTCCCCTGCCGGATTTCAATATCAGCATTGTTCATGGCAAAATGTCTAATGCAGATAAGCAATTTGAAATGCAACGTTTTGTAGAAGGAAAGACGCAAATTATGGTGGCCACTACGGTAATTGAAGTTGGTGTAAATGTACCCAATGCTTCAGTAATGGTAATAGAGAATGCAGAACGCTTTGGCTTATCGCAATTGCACCAGTTACGTGGTCGTGTGGGGCGCGGAGCTGAACAATCTTTTTGTATATTGATGTCTGGTAATAAGCTAACCCGCGAAGGTAAGTTAAGGCTCGAAACCATGGTGAAAACTAACAATGGTTTTGAAATCTCAGAAATTGATTTACAGTTGAGAGGCCCAGGAGACCTTTCTGGTACTCAACAAAGTGGTGTTCTGGATTTAAAACTTGCAGACCTGGCGAAAGATCAAATTATTTTACAAGAAGCCAGAAACACTATTATTACTATTTTTGAGGAAGATCCATCGCTTTCACTTCCTCAAAATCATTTGTTAAAATCTTACTTAGAGAAAAAAAATAAGGGTATTTCATTTGACAAGATTTCCTGATTAATCTTCATCGCTTCCAGGTAGCGAACCATTGCCCGAATATGCACCTTTACGGATGACTGGCATTTTTAAATATTTATAAAGCTCATCTAAATGTAGTAGACTGCCATTGGTGAGGTTTCCTAAAAAGATGACCACTATTTTCTGGTCTAAATCACGTACATAGATGTGTCTGAATCCATGCCACCATCCGGTGTGATAAACTACTTTTCTACCTTTATCACCATCAAACATTCGCCAGCCGTAGCCATAATTAAAATGGCCATTTACTGGTTTGTTGTGTCCATTATAGGAAGAATCTAAACTTGCTTTAGTTAATAACCTGCCTTTGCGCAATGCATTGTCAAACAAAACTAAGTCATGAAGTGTACTGTAAATTCCTTTATCGCCAACCGGGCCATCTAAAAAGTTTTGTACTACAGAATATCTCCAGGTGCGATCGTGGCCAACAACGTCTACCGGGATTTTTGGATATACTGTCGTCGAGTAAACGTGCGTATTTTTCATCCCGGCAGGTTTAAACACATTCGCCATCATATAATCAGCATAGGTTTTACCGGTTACCTTTTCTAATATAGCTGCCAGGACCATGAAATTCGAATTGTTATAATGGAAGCGGGTATCTGGTTTAGCATAACGTGGTGGTTTATATTCAGCAATGAGATTCATGACATCCTGGTTGCTCATTGGTTTTTTCTTGTCTTTCCATATTCCGTCTGTAAAATAGACGTAATTCATCATCCCACTGCGGTGGGTTAATAGCAATTTGATATTGATTCCTTCATAAGGGAAGTTAGGATAGAACTTTTTTACATCGTCATTTAGAGAGATTTTGCCTTTTTCTACCAACTGCATGATGGCAACCCCGGTAAATGTTTTTGTGACAGAGGCCAGTTCAAATTCGGAGTTTATTTTCAAGCTATCCCGGTGCAGGTAGTCTGCCCAGCCAATCGCTTTCTCATAAATGATCTTTCCATCTTTGGCAACCAGCATATTACCATTGAAGCCATATTTTTTATGAAGATTCAGTACAAAATTTGCAATAAATTTATCGCCTTTAGCAGGATTATAAACAACTAAAAGACTGTCTGACTTATCGTCTTTAACTGTTCGAACCTTTGGGTCTTCAATGTTTTTACTTGAGGAAGAGCAGTTTGTGAATAAAAATGTAGCCATAGCAGCTACAGCTAAAATATTGCGATAATTCATGAATAATAAAGGTTCTTTATTTAAAGTGGAAATTTAAGAAATATTACACCTATAAGGGCAAAATTGTTTGAACAATATCAATTACTTTACATCCCAGTATCGAGATAAAGCTTAAATTTGCAGCAAACTTATAAAATTATGGCTTTTAGAACTGAACATGATACCATGGGTGAAGTGCAGGTGCCTGCTGATAAATACTGGGGAGCGCAAACCGAACGATCACGTAATAATTTTAAAATTGGTCCTGAGGCTTCTATGCCTAAGGAGATTATACATGCTTTTGGTTATTTAAAGAAAGCTGCTGCCCTTGCAAATCAAGAATTGGGTGTTTTGGCTAATGATAAAAAAGAATTGATTATTAAGGCTTGCGACGAAGTAATTGCAGGTCAGCTGGACGATCAGTTTCCATTGGTAATTTGGCAAACAGGATCTGGTACGCAAAGTAACATGAATGCCAATGAAGTTATTGCAAATCGTGGCCATGTAATGAATGGTGGCGACCTTAATGATGCCAAAAAAGTTTTACACCCTAATGATGATGTCAATAAATCACAATCTTCGAATGATACTTACCCAACGGCCATGCATATTGCTGCTTATAAGCAAGCTGCTGAAATAACCTTGCCAGGGTTAGAAAAATTATATGCTACACTAAACGCAAAAACAGAAGAGTTTGCTACAATTGTTAAAACCGGACGTACCCATTTTATGGATGCCACACCTTTAACTTTAGGACAGGAGTTTTCTGGTTATGCAACTCAAGTTCATAATGGCATCCGTTCGGTTAAGAATGCTTTGGTCATGATCAGTGAAGTGGCTTTAGGTGGTACAGCTGTAGGTACAGGTTTAAATACACCTAAGGGTTATGACATTCTTGTTGCACAGAAAATTGCGGAGCTTACAGCCTTACCTTTTGTAACAGCGCCTAATAAATTTGAAGCTCTAGCTGCACATGACGCAATGGTTGAACTTTCTGGTGCATACAAACGTGTGGCTGTTTCTTTAATGAAAATTGCCAATGATATCAGAATGTTAAGTTCTGGTCCACGGTCAGGTATTGGTGAAATCATTATCCCTGATAATGAGCCCGGTTCTTCTATTATGCCAGGAAAAGTTAACCCTACTCAACCAGAAGCGTTGACTATGGTGTGTGCACAGGTTATTGGAAATGATGTTGCCGTAAGTATAGGCGGCTGCAGCGGTCACTTTGAACTGAACGTTTTTAAACCAGTAATTGCAGCAAATGTTTTGCAGTCGGGGAGATTAATAGGTGATGCTTGTATTTCTTTTAATGACCATTGTGTTGCTGGAATATTGCCTAATTTACCTGAAATTAAAAAACACCTCGAGAATTCTCTGATGTTGGTGACAGCCCTGAACCCTCATATCGGTTATGAGAATGCGGCTAAAATAGCAAAAAAAGCACATAAGGAAAATAAAACACTTCGTGAAGCTGCTGTAGAACTAGGTTTGGTAACCAGCGAGCAATTCGATGAATGGGTTAAACCAGAAGAAATGGTAGGGAGTTTAAAATAAATTGGTCGGAAACATGATAAAAAACCTATTCCTTTTTCTTCTATTCGCTTGCGCATTTACTGCTTGCAGAAGGTTGCCCAATGTACAAGGAAAGGGAGAGGCCTTCCTTCAGGGGGTATGGAACCAGGACACTGTGGCAAATTCAGATCAATTATTGAACTACACCCAACACAAATTTAAATTTACTTGTGATTCTTTTTATGTAGACCTAAAGACTTATTCTAAAGTGAATTATTACGAAGATTCCTGTTACAATAAAGGGGTTTGGAAAGAACATGCTAAAGGAATATACCTTGTTCGAGGTGATAGCCTCTTCTTGGAGGGTGATTATACCAAAGCTAACTATAAACAGAAGGTTTCCGGATGTTACAATACCGGACGCTATATTAAAAGTTTCTATATCAAATCCATGAGACCTGAAGCCATACAACTGCAAAGTATAAATGATCAGAGGGATATTGATTTAGTACTAAAAGAAAGAATAATTTGTGAGCCAAAAGAATTATAATATGAATACGTTTTCTATAAAAAAAATTACTAAAACAGGTTTAATCGTTGCAGTCTTAGCTTATATGCCCTTGAAGGCTGCTGCCTGGGGTATGATTGGTCACAGGGTAGTTGGTGAAGTCGCATCATATTACCTTTCCTCAAAAGCGAGTAAAGGCGTGCAAAAGATTCTAGGTACTGAAAGTTTGGCTATGGCGAGCAATTGGCCTGACTTCATTAAATCTGATTCTACCTTTAATTACATGGGATCTTGGCATTATGTTAATTTGCCCGGTGGATTGGATCAGCAGGGGGTTTATCAGTTCTTAAATTCAGCGCAAGCTCCCAATGTTTATACGCAAATTTCAAAAATGGTGGCTTTATTGAAAGATAAACAAAGTACTGCCGAACAACAAAAATTTGCTTTAAGGGTATTGATCCACCTTGTTGGAGATGTACACCAACCGATGCATACCGCACGAAAAGAAGATCTTGGCGGAAATAAAGTTTATGTGACATGGTTTGGTAGCCGCTCAAATTTACATAAGGTTTGGGACGAGAGTCTTATTGAATACCAGCAATTGAGTTATACGGAATATGCTGCAGTTATCAACCATCCCACAAAAGCGCAGGTGAAGATATGGAAAGCTACTCCCTTACATGATTATGTATACGAGTCTTACCTTATATGTAATAAAATTTATGCAAATGTAAAGCCTGATGAAAAGCTGGGTTACCGTTATAACTTTGATTATGCATCGACCATAAACGAACAACTGTTGAAAGGTGGTGTGCGATTGGCTAAAATTATCAATGAAATTTACGCTGTTAAAAACTAATTTAGAAATTAACTGTTCTTTTGATACACCAAAATTTATTAAAATGGCAAATAACAGCGTAAATGCAGAAGTTTTAAATGACCTGATACAAATCAATAATGATAGAATTCAAGGTTATGAGAAGGCAATGAAAGAATTGGACCCTGCAGACCTTGACTTAAAAGAATTGTTTGTGAAAATGATTGGCGAAAGTCATAAACATAAACTTGCCCTTGCTACCGAAGTTCAGGCTTTAGGAACGGATGTTGAAACAGGGACTACCAGCAGTGGGAAAATTTACAGAACATGGATGGATCTTAAGACCGTTTTTACTGGTCACGATCGTAAAGCGGTTCTTGAAAACTGTGAGTTTGGAGAAGATGCAGCTCAAAAGGCTTATAAAGAAGCATTAGAGGAGGAAGATTTGTCTGCAAACCTTCGTGATATGATTGCCCAACAACAAAAAGAATTAAAAGCTTCTCACGATCAAATTAAAAATTTAAGGGAATTGTAGGGGTAATGGTACTATTGTGAGTTAAAAAAAAGCACAGCAGATTAAAAACTGCTGTGCTTTTTTCATTAAACGCCTAATTCTTTATCCAAATATTCAGTTACTTTAATGATCGCATTGTCAACAGTGTCACTTAAAATAGTGTAATAAGAGCCAGATTTTGCTGTGGCAATAATATATTGAAGTGTTTTTTCTCCACTATTATTGATGATCACTTCCATGTCTGGTTTTATTTCATAGATTCCCGCTAAAAGGATATCTATTAGGTCTTGTGGCTCGCGTCCGCGTAAATACTTTTCCTGACAAATAATAATTTTATCAAACATTTGAGCTGAAATTCTGCCGGTTTCTTTTATATCTTCTTCTCTTCGGTCTCCGGTTGCAGATATTACTCCTACATGTTCCGTAGCCTCAATTGTTTTTAAATAATGTTTTATGCCATTGAATCCATCTGGGTTATGTGCGAAATCTACCAGGATTTGAAACTCTTTGAATTTAAAAACGTTCATTCTCCCTGGTGTTTGTGCTGCCGAAGGAATAAAAGTTTCTAATGACATTCTGATGTCTTCAGTTTTATAGCCCCAAAGGAATGTCGCAAGTGTTGCCGCCAAAACATTCTGAATCATAAACTCTACACTGCCGCCAAAAGTTAAAGGCACATGGGTAACTTTATCTACCCTTATTTTCCAATCTCCTTTTTTAATGGTGATGTAACCATTTTCATAAATAGCTGCAGTACCACCTTTTTTACAGTGGTCTACAATGGCAGGATTCATTTCATCCATACTGAAATAGGCAACCTGACAATCGGCAGTGCTTCCTATTTTAAGGCAATACTTATTGTCGGCATTCAAAACTGCCCAGCCACTTCTTATAACGGAGCCAATAATGACGCTTTTTACCCTTGATAAATCATCAAGGTTGTGAATGTCTGCGATGCCCAAATGATCCTCTTGAATATTTGTAACTACCCCAATGTCACATTTATTGAAACCCAATCCAGCGCGTAAAATACCACCCCGGGCAGTTTCTAACACGGCAAACTCCACGGTTGGGTCACGCAGGATGAACTCTGCACTAACCGGTCCAGTGGTGTCCCCTTTCATCAACATGGTATTTTGTACATAAATACCATCAGAAGTGGTGTAGCCTACCCTAGTGCCGTTGCTCTTTATAATGTGTGCTATTAACCTTGTTGTAGTTGTTTTTCCATTCGTTCCGGTAACGGCAATAATTGGTATTCGAGCAGATTTTCCCGGTGGATATAGCATGTCAATAACAGGTGCAGCTACATTTCTTGGCAGGCCTTCACTGGGGGCAAGGTGCATTCTGAAGCCGGGAGCTGCATTTACCTCCAACACTACACCACCATTTTCAGTAAGCGGCTGGGTAAGATTCTGCGCCATGATGTCTATCCCACAAATATCTAGGCCAATAATTCTGGAGATACGTTCACTCATGAAAATATTTTGTGGATGCACCAAATCAGTTACGTCAATAGAAGTACCGCCAGTACTTAAATTAGCCGTTGATTTTAAATATAAAATTTCACCATTTGGCAAAACCGTATCCAGATTGTAGTTTTGTTTTTCCAACAAATCCATTGTGTCCCGGTCTACAGTAATCTCAGTTAAAACATTCTCATGTCCATAACCTCGTCGTGGATCTTCATTTTCCTTATCAATCAGTTGTTGTATTGTAAGTTGTCCATTTCCCTTTACATTTGCCGGTACACGTAAAGCTGCAGCCACCATTCTATGATCAATGACTAATATCCGAAAGTCAAAACCGGTTATAAACCGTTCGATGATGATTTTTTTAGAATACATTTTAGCGTATTCAAAAGCTTCGTGAGCTGCGGTTTCAGTTTTTACGTTAATGGTGGCACCTTTACCATGGTTACCATCAAGAGGTTTAAAAACCAGAGGAAAGCCTAATTTTCTTAAAGTTTCAGGAAGTTCCTCTACGTTGGCAAGGGTGACGCCTTTTGCTACAGGGATAGCAGAATCTTGTAAAAGCCTTTTAGTTTCATCTTTGTTACAAGCAATATCTACAGCAATACTATTGGTTTTTTCCGTCATGGTTGCCCTGAAGCGAACCTGGTTTTTGCCATAGCCTAACTGGATCAGCGAACTTTTATTGAGCCTGATCCATGGAATATCACGTGATATAGCCTCATTAACGATAGAACCTGTACTTGGGCCTAAACGTTCAAGTTCTCTCAGTTCCTTTAACTTTTGGATGTGCTCCTCCAGTAGGCAATCTTCGTTATTAATTAAAGCCTCTACAATTTTTACAGATGCCTCGGCGGCATAGATACCTGCTTTTTCTTCCAGATAACTAAATACCACATTGTATATGCCTTCGGTTTTAGTTTGCCTGGTTCTGCCAAAACCAGTGTCCATCCCCGCAAGTGTTTGTATTTCCAATGCAATATGCTCGATCACATGACCCATCCATGTCCCTTCTTTTATTCGCTCGAAAAAACCTCCTGGCCTTTCTTTGGAGCAACGGTGACTGTAAAGGCTTGGGATTGCTATTTCTAGGCGTTCTTCAAATCCTTCAATTAAATTCGTTGGCTTTTGTTCTAAATCTTCCAAATCCAGCCGCATTTGTATTAGTTTTTTTCTCCTTATCGACCAGATATTTGGTCCTCGTAGCACTTGAATGCCTAAAATTTTCATGTATTCGTTTGTTTTATGTTCTCTATTGGCAAGTGTAGGATTTTGAGGATACTGCAGCTTTTTTGCCGAAACGATATATTAATTTAATCGTTTTTTTTTGTTTATAAAACTAATAAAATAAATGAAAATCTTTATACTGCACTGCGTTTAAAAAAAGTCTTATATTGGAAAAATTCATAAATATTTGTTGAATGCACATATCTTTGAATTAATTGGAACAAAAACAATTGAAATGACTCCAAAAGGTAAATTAATAATAATAGGCGGTGCAATAAATACGGGTAGTTTTACAGAGACACAATTCGGTTTGCCCCAGAATATGAATTTTTTCGAAAGGGGCATATTAAAACGGATTACCGATGAATCATCAAAAAATACAGCATCAAGATTTGAAATAATCACTACTGCGTCCTTAATCCCTGAAAAGGTTGGCGAAGAATACATCAAGGCTTTTGCACAGCTTGATGTACATGACGTGGGGGTATTAAATATAATTTCCAGGGAACAGGCAAATGCGGTTGAAAATTGTGAAAGAATTCAAGCAGCAGATGTTATTGTTTTTACCGGGGGAGACCAGCTCCGCTTATCTTCCATATTTGGTGGAACAACAATTCACCAGATTATGTTGGAAAAATATCATAATGAAGAGATTGTAATTGCCGGTACTTCTGCTGGTGCTGCAGCGAGTTCAAAAAACATGATTTACCAGGGAAGCAGCAAAGATGCCCTGCTGAAAGGCGAAGTTAAAATTACTGGTGGTTTAGGATTTATTGATGGCGTGATCGTTGATACTCATTTTGTACAAAGAGGTAGGATAGGACGTTTGCTTTATGCTGCGGCCAGCAATCCAGGTATTTTGGGCATAGGTCTTGGGGAGGATACCGGATTATATATTTCTAATGGCAACATGATGCAAGCTATCGGTTCTGGAATGGTTATTCTTGTGGATGGCAGACTGATGAACGATACTAATTTAACTGATGTAGCTATGGGGCAACCCGTATCTATTAAAAACATGGTGGTTCATGTGATGTGTGAAGGGGATATCTATGACCTTGTAACGCATACTTTAACTATTCATCATTCTAAATCGATTGGAGTTATTTCATGAAAGTAATTATACACGGCGGCTTCTTTAGTGAGTCTGCCAATAACGAGAATACAAAACTCGCTAAGCAGAATGCTTTATCCGCTATTGTAGTGCAAGCAAATACCTATCTGCAGACACATACGGCATTAGAAACAGTAGTCTTTGCCGTTAGCTTGCTCGAAAATAACGAACTGTTTAACGCTGGCTTTGGTTCTCAAATTCAAAGCGACGGAAAGGTAAGGCTTAGTGCTGCACTTATGGATGGTAAAACACAACGTTTTAGTGGGGTTATTAATATAGAGGAAGTTAAAAACCCTATTTTAGTTGCCGAGCAACTTTTAGCTTATGATGACAGGGTTTTAAGTGGCGCGGGTGCGCTAAATTTTGCCAGAGATAATGGTTTTGGTTATTTTAATCCTTTTACACAACAAAGGTTAATTGAATATGAGGCAAAACTAAATCAGAATAACAGAAAAGGTACGGTAGGTTGTGTGGCACTAGATCAAGATGGAAATCTTGCATCAGGAACTTCTACTGGTGGCAAGGGTTTTGAAATTCCTTGCCGTGTTAGCGACTCTGCAACTACAGCTGGAAATTTTGCTAACCACTTTGCTGCAATTTCTTGTACTGGTGTTGGTGAAGATATTGTTAGCACGGGCCTTGCAACAAAAATAGTAACCCGGGTAACTGATGGGTGGACCTTAAAGAAAGCCACTGAAAAATCATTTGCAGAACTTAAGGAAATTGATGGTTTTGCCGGTATTATCGGTATCAGTGCTTCAGGAGAAGTTTATCATTTCGATTCACACCCTTATATGGTTTGGGCAGCATTTGATGGTAGTTTACAGGTGTTTAACTAAAATACCTTATATTTGTAAAATGTTCAAAGTATGCTTAATGGTCTTTTTTTGCCTGTTTTCTTTTGGAGCGATTGCACAAAGTAGTAATTTCGATCCCCAGGATACTGGTATTACGAGCGGAGCCATAAACATTGCGGTATCTGAAGTCGTTGCAATAACGGGAGACGGCTATTTTGCTGAAGCAGTGAAATTAGAAAAAAAAGGAGATTTTAATGAGGCATTAACTTTATTTGGTAAAGCAGCTTTTGAATATAACAGCTCTAGAAATTTTAATGCTTATGGTGCTGCATTGTTAAGATTGAGCAATGTTCATTTATTGCTTAATCATTATGTGGAAGCTGAACAAGTAGTGTTAAATGTGGCTCTGAAAAATTATTCCCGTATAGGTAACAGAAGCGGAGAAATGGATTCGTACAGCCAGTTAGCCAAGGTTTATTATAACTCAAATAAATTAACGCAATCTTTATGGTTTTACACACAGCAAGGGATATTGGCTAGGTATCTTAAAAATAATCCAGCTTATATGGATTCCATGCTAGGAATTATTTTAATAAAAATTAAGAAAAAAGAATACTCCCTGGCACTAAAGGATGTAAATAAAGCTGAGCTTTTTGCTCGTACTAGAAAAATTACAAATTACAATACGCATTTAAAGAACACTAGGCGTATGATAAAGGACAGGTTTAGTAACAAGAAATAATATAATTTAAAGGACTTTCTTTAAGTTTACAAAAAAGAGACAGTTTTAATACCGTCTCTTTTTTGTTTATTTCAGAAATTGGTATCATATTGGTTGTTGATTATAAAAATGGATTTTAAATTATTTAAGGAGATGTTGAAAAGAATACTAATGGTAACTTTTACGGCCGCAGTGCTAGCTTGTCAGGCTTCGCCTAAACAGCAGCCAGTGGTAGAAGGTATACCTAATATAAAGCCTGCTGAGCAACAGAGCCTGGTGGCAAGGGAATTGGTGTCGCTAATTGAAAATTACAATTACAAAAAAATAAAGCTCAATGATTCTATATCATCTTTGATTTTTGATAAATACATAAAAACACTCGACCCGTCGAAAAACTATTTCCATCTTGCAGATATTAAGGAGTTCGAAAAATATAGGAATACACTTGATGACGATTTTCGCATTGGCGATTTAAGTGCCCCCTTTTATATTTTTAACGTTTATTTAAAACGTTATAACGAATGGGTTAATTATTCACTTTCACAGGTGAAAGTGAAATATGATTTCACTCAGAATGAATCATATACTTATGATCGTGAAAAAATGCCATGGGCTGCTTCTACGGTTGCTTTAAATGATATCTGGAAGAAAAGAGTAAAATATGAACTTGTTAACTTGCAAATTGCTGGAACCGAAACAGATAAAAATGTAGAAACATTGACCAAAAGATATACTAATTTAAAATCTCAAGTTTCTAAAATAAATAACCAGGATGTTTTTCAATCAGTTATGGATGCATTTACGGAAACCATTGATCCGCACACCAATTATTTTAACCCATCTAATGCTGTAGCTTTTAACGAAGATATGGCTCGTTCTTTTGAAGGTATTGGCGCAAGGCTGCAACTGGAGAATGAAGTGTTAAAAATTGGGGAAATCATTCCCGGAGGGCCAGCTTTTAGGAGTAAATTATTAAGTGCTGGTGATCGTATTATTGGTGTTGCTCAAGGTAATGGAGAATTTGAAGATATCATTGGTTGGCGTATTGAAAACTCTGTTTCTAAAATTAAAGGCCCTAAAGGCACTAAAGTAAGACTAAAGATTATTCCTTCAGGGCAGGAGATGTCTGCTAAACCAGTTATAATTGAGTTGGTAAGGGAGAAGATTGTCCTGGAAGATTCTTCTGCTCAAAAGGAAGTTAAAACCATTCAATCGGATGGTAAAACATTTAAAATAGGTATTATTAAAGTGCCAGCATTTTATGCGGATTTTAAAGCAGCTAAAGCAGGTGATCCTAATTATAAAAGCACCACCCGAGATGTAAAACTCTTGATTGATACTTTGAAAAATATGGATAAAGTTGATGCCATTGTAATGGATTTAAGGGCTAACGGTGGTGGTTCTTTACTCGAGGCTATTAGTTTAACGGGTTTATTTATAGATAAAGGTCCTGTTGTACAGGTTAAAGATTTAAGGGGTGATATAGAAGTAAGTGATGATGACATTCCCGGAGTAGCTTGGGATGGCCCTTTCGGTGTAATGGTTGATCGCCTGAGCGCATCAGCCTCTGAAATTTTTGCCGGAGCTATCCAGGATTATGGTCGTGGAATTATTTTAGGTACCCAAACTTATGGAAAGGGTACTGTTCAATCTTCCATTGATTTAAATAGCCTTGTAAATGGCTCTATATTACAGCGTTTAGCTGCTTTAGTTAATAAAGGGGCTTCAATTAAATCTGTTGGTGACCAGCCGGTGTTGCCCCAATTAGGACAAATCAATTTAACAATGGCAAAGTTTTACCGGGTTAATGGGAGTAGTACCCAGCATAAGGGTGTAATTCCTGATGTGGTTTTTCCTTCCGTTTATCCTATGGATAAAATTGGAGAGGATACTGAACCTTCTGCATTACCTTGGGATGTAATTATGCCTTCTGTTTTTGTGCCTGTTAATGATCTTACTGCAGTTAAGTCAAATCTAGTGAAGCTTCATGAGGAAAGAATGAAGAGCTCTTTGGAGTATAAAATGCTTAAACAAGAAATTGTCGACATGAAAGCGCGAGAAAAGGAGGTTTCTGTTAGCTTAAACATGGGTAAATTAAAAGCAGAAAGAGACAGTTTGGAAAAGAAATCCCTCAGTAGAGCGAATGAATTAAGGGCCTTAAGGGGTTTGGAGCCAGTTAAGAAAGGTGATAAAGTTAAGAAGGACGAAACCTTTGACTTTATGCAAGAGGAAAGTCTTAAAGTAATGGCAGATTTGATGCAAATGAAATAAAAATATATTTAGTTCAAAAGGTTCCTGTATCTATGATGCAGGAACCTTTTGGTTTTCAAGCCTTTTATATTACCGGCATAGATATTGTATTTGCTGGAATATATATAAACTATTATGAACGTAAAACGAATTTTTGGGACAGTCTTAACCATTTTAGGAATCATCGGACTTATTTATGCGGGTATTGGCTTTGTTAATCATACTATTCAAACCCGCGAATTAGTGGTTTTAAGTATTATAGGTATTATATTTTTCGTCTCAGGAATCGGTTTGATAAAGAATACCAAAGACGAGGCTTAACACTTGGCTAAAGAAGGCTATTGTTGATCGCAGTAGGGATGGCCATATATGGTCATCCCATATATCACGCTTAAAGCTACGTTATCAGGCAAAAAAAAATCCCCCTAAAAAATATTTAGAAGGATATTCTGATTAGTTTTATTTTATTCTTCTATCAAATCTTTTTTAATCGAATCTAAAATTCTTCCGCCTTTATAAAAATACCTTGAGTAATAAGGCTCATTCAAATTGCTGATGACAACACCCCTTGAAGAAGAAGCATGAGCAAAACGATCATCTCCTAAATATATTCCTATATGGGTAATGCTATTACTTTTAATTTTGAAAAACACTAAATCTCCTTCTTTTAACTCATCTTTCGGAAGTGGATTCACCATGCTAAAGATATCGCGGGAGTTTCTTAAGATCGTTGTGTTGAAAACTTTATCGTAAATCGCTTTTGTGAAGGCAGAACAGTCAATACCTTTTTGTGTGTTTCCACCAAAGCGGTAAGGGGTACCAATCCATTCATAAATGAATTTGTAAAGTTTAATGTTTGAGGTTGCATCCATAGCAACACCCATTACCTGAGAGAAATACTGGGAAGCTAAATTATCAGGATCTGCTAATTTATTGGTTTCTTTGGACTTTGATTGTGCAAATATCGCTGTTGAGACGAAAAGACCAACTAGCGTAAAAAACATAAACTTTTTTATCATTATATACTGTTAAGTTTGGGTAAAAATGCACTTGCACTTAAACATATGCCACCAGGGCTTATTGTCAGGTTTCCAAACCTATGGAATTTACAAATCTTATCCAAATATTATGACAATAAATATTAAAGTTATCCACATTTTGTATAGTCGCACTATGTATTTTACAATCAATTCTTGGGATATATTGCAATAAAAAAGTAGATTTGCTTTCATAATAAAATCAACACCCAAAATGAGTGCAATAGAAATTAATAAAGATACCTATCTGAAGTGGTTTGAGTCGATGTTGCTAATGCGCAAATTCGAAGAGAAAACAGGTCAACTTTATGGACAACAAAAAATTCGTGGTTTTTGTCACCTCTATATTGGTCAAGAGGCCGTAGTTGCCGGAGCAATTTCCGCATTACAACCTGAAGACTCTATGATAACTGCTTACCGCGATCACGCCCATGCTTTAGCAAAAGGAGTAAGTGCAAATAGTATCATGGCAGAGATGTACGGTAAATCTACTGGCTGTTCTAAAGGTAAAGGTGGTTCGATGCACATGTTTAGCAAAGAGTTTAACTTTTATGGAGGTCATGGTATTGTAGGTGGTCAAATTCCTTTGGGTGCAGGTATTGCATTTGCAGAAAAATATAAAGGCACAAAAAATTTAAACGTTTGTTATATGGGAGATGGAGCTGTTCGTCAGGGTGCTTTAAACGAAGCATTCAATATGGCTATGCTCTGGAAACTTCCGGTAATATTTGTTTGTGAAAATAATGGTTATGCCATGGGAACCTCTGTAGAGCGTACCACTAACATGACTGACATCTATAAAATTGGTTTAGCATTCGATATGCCTTGTGCACCTGTAGATGGGATGGATCCTGTTGCCGTTCACAATGCAATGGATGAAGCTGCCCAAAGAGCTCGTAATGGCGAAGGACCAACCTTCCTTGAAATGCGCACTTACCGTTACCGCGGTCACTCCATGTCTGACCCTGCTAAATACCGTACTAAAGACGAATTAGAATCGTATAAAGCGAAAGATCCAATTGAATTGGTAAGAGAAGTGATTTTGAAAGAAAAATATGCTGATCAGACTTGGATTGAAGAAATTGAAACAAAAGTGAAACAGATTGTAGATGAATCTGTAAAGTTTGCGGAGGAGTCTCCTTGGCCGGAAGCATCAGAATTATACAAAGATGTGTATGTGCAGGAAGATTATCCATATATACTAGATTAATTTTTAACACATTTCATTGATATTATAGAATGGCTGAAGTAGTTAGAATGCCCAAAATGAGCGATACCATGACCGAAGGGGTTATGGCCAAGTGGCATGTTAAAGTTGGCGATAAAATTAAGAGCGGCGATGTTATGGCCGAAGTGGAAACCGATAAGGCGACCATGGATTTAGAATCATATTGGGATGCTACTGTTCTATACATCGGTGTAGAAGAGGGTAAGTCTGTTCCAGTTGATGCCGTTATTGCCGTTGTAGGTAAAGAAGGTGAAGATTATAAAGCTGTTCTAGCAGCGGAAGAATCTGGTACTGAACCTGCTGCTCCGATAGAAGATAAAAAAGAAACAGAAACTGCTGTTGAAAGTAAACCAGCTGCGGCTCCGGTAACACCAGAAGTTGATTTAGAAAAATTGGGCGTTACTGTTGTTCGTATGCCCTTGCTGAGCGATACCATGACAGAAGGCGTTATTGCTGAATGGCATAAAAAAGTTGGTGATAAAGTTAAAGAAGATGATATCCTTGCTGATGTTGAAACCGATAAGGCGACAATGGAAGTGATGGGTTATGCTGAAGGTACTTTATTACATATTGGTGTTGGAAAAGGCGAGGCTGCCAAAGTAAATG
Organism: Pedobacter sp. CG_S7; assembly: GCF_040544395.1. Classification (NCBI taxonomy): domain Bacteria; kingdom Pseudomonadati; phylum Bacteroidota; class Sphingobacteriia; order Sphingobacteriales; family Sphingobacteriaceae; genus Pedobacter; species Pedobacter sp. CG_S7. The sequence goes on from NZ_JBEONS010000002.1 coordinate 113,049, forward strand.
GCATTATTGCCATTGTTGGTCCGGAAGGTACTGATATTAGCAGCATCCTTAGCCAGACCGATGCACCTGTTGCGGCGGCTGCAGATAAAAAGGCAGAGGCTCCAGTTGCTGAAAAGACAACTGCTGCTGCTGCTCCTGTAGCAGAAAAAGAAGCCGTTACTGCAGATGGAGGAAGAGTTAAAGCTTCTCCTTTAGCAAAAAGAATAGCGAAAGAAAAAGGTATTGACCTTGCACAAGTTGCTGGCAGTGCTGATGGTGGAAGAATCATCAAAAAAGATATTGAAAACTTTAAACCTGTAGCTGCACCAGCAGCGGTTACTGCGGCACCTGCTGCAGAAAAACCAGCAGTTAAAATACCTCAATTTATTGGCGAAGAGAAGTTTACAGAAAAACCAGTTACCCAAATGCGCAAAGTTATTGCGAAACGTTTGGCGGAAAGCTTGTTTACTGCTCCTCATTTTTATTTAACCATGAGCATTGATATGGATGGCGCTATTGCTGCCCGCACAAAAATCAATGAATATGCACCGGTAAAAATTTCCTTTAATGACATGGTGTTGAAAGCGGCAGCTATTGCTTTAAAACAACATCCAAATGTGAATTCTTCTTGGTTGGGCGATAAAATCCGTTACAATGAGCATGTCAACATTGGGGTTGCTGTAGCTGTAGAAGATGGTCTTTTGGTTCCTGTTGTTCGTTTTGCCGATGGTAAAACCTTATCTCATATCTCTGCGGAAGTTAAAGATTTTGCGCAACGTGCAAAAGCTAAGAAATTACAACCTGCAGATTGGGAAGGTTCAACATTTACTATTTCTAATTTAGGAATGTTTGGTATTGATGAGTTTACCGCAATTATTAATCCACCCGATGCTTGTATTTTAGCCATTGGTGGAATAGCTCAAGTGCCTGTTGTTAAAAACGGTGCTGTAGTTCCGGGTAATGTAATGAAGGTAACTTTAAGTTGCGACCATAGGGTTGTAGATGGTGCGTCAGGTTCTGCTTTCTTGCAAACCTTTAAGGCGCTACTCGAAGAGCCTGTCAGGTTATTAGTTTAAAAAATATAAAAGCTGCTTCGGCAGCTTTTTTTATGCCTTTTACTTTTTGTACTTTTGCCCCTATGTCAAACATTAAACCATCTTTAGTAAAAGGAACCCGTGACTTTTCTCCACAGGAAATGATTAAACGCAATTATATTTTTGATACGATCAAGAAAGTATTCAAAAAATATGGTTACGCAGAAATTCAAACGCCTTCTATGGAAAATCTTTCTACCCTAACTGGAAAATATGGTGATGAAGGGGATAAGCTGATTTTTAAAATTTTAAACAGCGGTGATTTCCTTTCTAAAGTGAATGATGAACTCCTGAGCAACAGGAATTCTAATGCCATTACTTCTTCTGTAAGTGAAAAAGCTTTGCGATATGATCTAACCGTTCCTTTTGCAAGGTATGTTGTTATGCACCAGAACGAAATTGCCTTGCCATTTAAACGTTTCCAGGTACAATCGGTTTGGCGTGCCGACAGGCCCCAAAGAGGGCGTTACCGTGAATTTTATCAGTGTGATGCCGATGTAGTTGGTTCTGACAGTTTATTAAATGAGGCAGAGTTTGCTTTGATGTATCAGGAAGCCCTCAGCAACCTGGGATTAAAGGATTTTACTATTAAAATTAATAACCGTAAAATATTATCGGGTATAGCCGAAATTATAGGTAAACCGGAGTTGATCATTGACATGACGGTTGCTATTGATAAACTTGATAAGATTGGCTTTGATGGGGTTGCCAAAGAATTGATAGAACGTGGTTTTACAGCTGCTGATATTGATTTATTAAAACCGGTAATTTTATTGGAAGGTGCTAACGAATCTAAACTGGAACGTTTAAGAACGGTTCTTGCTAGCTCAGAGACAGGTTTAAAAGGTATAGCAGAAATAGAAATTGTATTTGATTACATTAAAGCACTTGCCGATCCACAGGAAAAAGCAATTAACCTAGAATTAGACATTACGCTTGCCAGAGGTTTAAATTACTATACAGGCTGTATTTATGAGGTTAAAACCAATGAGGTGGCCATGGGTAGCATTGGTGGTGGCGGCAGGTACGATGATTTAACAGGCATGTTCGGTTTGAAAGGATTAACAGGGGTTGGCATATCCTTCGGTGCCGATCGTATTTATGATGTTCTGGAAGAATTGAATTTGTTTCCAGCAAATGCTATCACGGGTACTACCGTACTGATCAGTAACTTTGATCTGGAGGCAGAAAAATATGCCTTGCCCATTTTACAACAACTCCGACAAGCAGAAATAACGGCTGAACTTTATCCTGCTGCTTCAAAACTGAAGAAACAGATGAGTTACGCAGATGCTAAAAAAATTCCTTTTGTGATTTTAATTGGCAGTGATGAAATGCAAAGTGGCTTACTTACTCTTAAAAATATGACTACCGGAGATCAGGAGAAATTAAGTTTGTCCGCAATCATTAACCACTTAAAGCATTAAAATGCAGTCATAACTCATAAAAAACAATTTTTAATATGTGGTGTTATTACGTAAAATCAGTACATAATGAGGTCTATCTGGAAAGGTTCTATCGGTTTTGGCTTGGTTAATATCCCTGTTAAACTTTATTCAGCGGTTCAAAAAAGTAACCTTGATCTGGATATGCTTGACAGTAAAGACCATGCAAGAATTAAATTTCAGCGGATTAACGAAAACACCCGTAAAGAAGTTCCATTTGAAAAAATTGTACGGGGGTATTTCTTGAACGATAATTATGTGGTTTTAGAGGAACAGGATTTCGCTGATGCCAGTCCCGAGAAAGCCAAAATGATAGAATTAGAGAATTTTGTAGACATCAACGAAATCAACCCGATCTACTATGAAACTTCCTATTATGCCGAACCCGAAACGCAAGGAAAGAAAGCCTATGCACTCTTATTAAAAGCACTTATAGAATCAAAAAAGGCTGGTTTGGCTCGCTTTGTATTGCGCAATACCGAGAACCTCTGTGTCATCCATCCGATGGAGGAAGTAATTGTAGTCACTAAAATTCGTTTTCAGGAAGAGATACGCGCTATAGAGGAACTCCATTTACCTTCACTGGATTCTATTAATAAAAAAGAGCTGGAGGTAGGGATGAGCTTAATTAAACAATATTCCTCACCTTTTGATATTTCGAATTTCAAAGATGAGTATAGCAAAGAATTACTAAAAATCATCAAAGCTAAAGCTGCTGGAAAAAGAGCTAAAGTTAAAAAGCTGAAAACCAGAACAGCTACCGAAGATGATTTATACGGTCAGTTATTGGAAAGCCTGAAAAGCAAGGGTGCCTAGCAATAAGTTTTTCCCGCTAAGATACCTTCAATACGATCTAATAAGTTGTCGATGTCAAAAGGTTTTGCCAGGAATCCATTAGGTTTGAACTCGCCATGTAGAAAATTTTCTTCGGTATACCTTGCAGAAATCATCAATACAGGGATGTCAATGGTATTAACATCATTCCTTAACTGTTGCAGCAATACCCGTCCATCACCATCGGGCAGCATGATGTCTAATATAATCAGGTCAGGTTTAAGCTGCTCAATGTGCATTGGCATGTCAACACTTTTACTTAATCCGGTTACTTTATAAGATTCACTTTGAAGTATCAAAGTAATCACATCTAAAATAGCATGATTATCCTCTATAACAAGGATGTTTTTATAAGATTTAGAGTCTATTACCAATTGATTGCTATTTAGTATTTACTAAGCTACAAAGCTAAGTAATGTTTATGAATTATTGAAATTGTGTAAACAAAATATTTACAAATTTAAGCTCGGTCAATGTTTTCTAAGGGTGTCTTGGCAGTCATTTATTGTTACATCATTAAGCATTTATCTTCTAGCTCGTCGAAATGTTGCTGCGTAGCCCATTTAGGTACCAGTTTTTTACTTAGGTCTAAAGTTAGATCCATATTTAGGGTATAAGAACATTGTTACGCTAACAAATGGCTATAATTATTAAGATTTGATTACTTTTGTGCACATTGAAAAATAGGCGCAACCATATCAAAAGTATTTTATCAGCAATTTTGCTGCTGGTATTTTCTATTGCCTTAACACCATGGAGTGCTTTACATCACCATCCTGAAGTAGTATATCATCCGGAAAAAGAAAAAATATGTACGCATAAACTACACATCAGCAGTCATGTAGACACCTGCTTGGTTTGTGCCGCACATTTCGAGAAAAACTATGTTAATGCCAGCGCTACTTTCCAGGTTTTCCTTTCCATCCAGTTGTGGGTTAAAGAAACTCCTATTCTTCGTAGTTCCTCTGTAGCACTGTTCAGTACCTCCGTTAGAGGCCCCCCTGTAGCAATTTCTTAATTCTTATGGTTTTTATACAGAAGCCATAAAACTTCTTGATTCTTTTGGCCTTAAAATACCTATGGTTTTTCACGGCCTTATAAAAATATAAAATATTCTGATGAAAAAAATACAATTCACACTTGCGGTGATGTTGCTGCTATTTTCTGCCAGTAGTTATGCTATTGTGCTGATACAATTTAATGGTAAAGTTATTGATGCCATAACTAAAGAAGCACTACCAGGTGCTGTTATTTCTATTCCTGACCTGCGTGTTTCGGCGGTGACTAACGACGAGGGGGAGTTTATCCTTAAAAATGTTCCCGGTAAGGGTAGTTTTCTTGTCCAAATTAGGTATATAGGCTATGAAACCATCAGTCAGGTGGTCGATTTTGCAAACTTGCATGCTACCGTATTTGCTTTGAAGCCCAGCGTTATCGAAGGCCGGGAAGTTGTGATAACAGGCATAGCCAACAGTTCAAACAGTCGTAAAAACAGCACTTCTATTGCCACAGTAAGTAAAGAAGAGTTATTAGCTCATCCGGCTACTAATTTAATTGATGCTCTGTCGCGTGTTCCCGGTATAGCTCAAATTACTACGGGCAATGCCATTTCAAAGCCAGTGATCAGAGGCCTCAGCTCTAATCGTGTATTAACCCTCAACAATGGGGTTAAACAACAAGGACAGCAGTGGGGTGATGAACATGGTATTGAGATTGACCAGTACAGTGCCGATAGGGTTGAAATATTAAGAGGTCCTGCAAGTTTACTTTATGGTTCAGATGCCCTGGGTGGCGTTATCAATATTTTGGATGCCCTTCCGGCGCCAGTAGGAACTATACAGGGAGAGTTTTTAACCAATTACGCCACCAATAGTGGTTTAAGTGGCAGCTCTTTAATGCTGCAGGGTAACGAAAATGGTTTTGTTTACCGCGCCAGGGGAAGTTATAAAAATGCACATGCATTTGAAACGCCTACTGGATATGTTCCAAATTCAGGCTTTAATGAAACCGCCTTCAGTGCGCAATTAGGACTTAATAAAGCCTGGGGTTATGCTCATTTAGATCTTTCCAGCTTCCGCAATAACATTGGTTTTTACGAGCCCGCAGTAAATAGCTCAGGCCAGTTTGTGGATGAGAACGGCGATGTCTTTACCAAAGATCAGTTCAAAGACCGTAGCCTTAGTTTCCCTCAACAAGATGTGAGGCATGATAAAATTGCCATCAATAGTAATATCTTGTTTAACGAAGGCAGTTTGAAAACAATTTTAGGTTACCAGCGTAACCAACGCCGGGAACTGGAGGAAGCCGAGGGTGCGCCTGCGTTGTTTTTGGATATGCATACTTATAGTTATGACTTTAAATATTCCTTTAAAGCAACAAATGGCTGGGCACCAGTAGTGGGCCTGTCCGGTGAGTTTATAAATAGTGACAATACCAATGGAATCGAAGCTTTGATACCTGATTTTGATGCGCAATCGTATGGTGCTTTTGGATACATTAAAAAAACGTGGGACAAAAACACCCTGAATGCAGGGATAAGGTTTGATTATCGGAAGCTTAACGGTAAAGAATTCATAGCAGATGATGCGGTAGTCTTTAATAATTTTTCCAATAAATTCTCCAACTTTAGTGGTGGTTTAGGTTATACTCACGAATTCAATGATTCTTTTAGCTTAAAGGCTAATGCAGGATCAGCTTTCAGAGCACCCAATATTGCCGAACTTTCTTCTAATGGTGTTCATGAAGGGGCTTTTCGTTATGAAATTGGGAGTGCTGATTTAAAGCCTGAGCAAAGCTACCAGTTTGATGCCGTGGTTGATTATCAAACAAATACTGTTAGCGCTAGTTTGGGTGGCTTTATGAATTATATCAATAATTATATCTTCTATAATACTACCGGTGAAACCATAAACGATCTCCCGGTATACCGCTCTATACAACGCGATGCTTTTTTAAGAGGATTGGAAGCTTCGTTAACTTTGCATCCGGTAGAACTGTTGCATTTTGAAAATAGTTTCTCCTACACCTGGGCAACCAATAGGGCTACTAAACAGCCGTTACCTTTTATTCCGGCAGCTATTTTACGTAATGAACTTCGTTTTGAACCCGTTTTTGAAGGTGTTAAAAAGTCATACCTTTCTGTTGGATTAGATAGTTATTTTAAACAAAGTAGGGTAAGTGAGTTTGAAACGGCCACCAATGGTTATACTTTACTCAATGCTGCTGTTGGCACCACTATTAATCTTCATAAACAAGAAATTACATTATATGTTTCTGGTAAGAATCTGCTCAATAAAAAGTATTATGATCATTTAAGCCGTTACAAACCTGGTCGATTGGATGAATCAAATCCAACTTTTGGAATTTATAACCCCGGTCGTAATGTTACTTTTGGCGTTATGCTTCCCTTTAATATAAAGAAGTAAAGTTAATTTATTTAAAGGAGGCTGTATCATTTCCAAAATGATCAGCCTCCTTTTTTTGTGCTTTATTCTCATAGATCGGTTAGGGTTGGTAGGTCCTCGGTAGGTCGTTTGTAGGTCCTTTCCTTATCCTCGGTATATCTAAATGACCTAGCAAGGACCTGCCAGGGATAGGCCAAAATCCTGCCAATAAACGTTCAAGGGTTACCCAGAGCTAAACTTAAATAAAATGATTTTTTAAAAATAGAATTTGTTGCTGACTCAAAATTTCAGTAATCCGGCTAAGAGATAGTCGGTCGTTTCCGATGAAGCAATTGCTCATTTTTTATAGTTAGCTATCAAAAGTATAAAAAAACTATATATTTAGAACTTTCACCGCGTTATCTTGTTTTTCGTTAAAATACAACTATGTTTAAAAAGACTTACTTATTGTTGCTGCTCTCGCTATCTCTTACTGCTACTGTTTTTGCTCAAAATATTGATACCCTTTCCATCACTTTAGAGAACGTTAAATATGCTTACCCGGTAAAATATTTTGCCGTGGAAAGTGAAGGACAAGATTTGAGGATGGCTTATATGGATGTCGCCCCTACACAGCGCGTAAATGGCAGAACGGTAGTTCTTTTTCATGGTAAAAACTTTGGTGGGTATTATTGGACTAATGTTATAAAGGGGCTAACCGACCGTGGTTTTAGGGTGGTGGTGCCAGATCAAATTGGTTTCGGTAAATCATCGAAAGCATTCATTCATTATAGTTTCCACCAAATGGCCGCATGGAATAAGGCCTTATTAACCTCTTTAGGTATTGAAAAAGCAAGTATCCTCGGCCATTCCATGGGAGGGTTGCTGGCTACTCGTTTCGCTTTACTTTATCCTGAGTCAACAGAAAAGTTATTACTTGAAAATCCTATTGGTTTGGAAGATTACCGCCAAATTGTGCCTTATGTAAATACGGAAGTACAATATAAAAATGAGTTAAAAGCTACTGCCGAAACGGTACGTAAATATTATCAAAACTCTTATTTTACGATGTGGAAACCCGAGTATGAGTTTTTGGTGCGCGTTGCAGGTGGTGTTACCAATAGTGTAGATTTTCCGCGATGGGCAAAAGTAGCAGCAATGACTTACACCATGATTTATGAGCAGCCGGTGCTCTATGAGTTCCCTAATATCAAGGTGCCAACGGTGCTTTTTATTGGTAAAGAAGATAAAACTATTGTCGGCAGAGGACTTCTCAATCCACAGCAACAAGCGCTATATGGGCAGTATAAAATATTGGGTAAACAAACTGCGGCAAAAATACCTAAAGCTAAATTAATTGAATTTGAAGGCTGTGGGCACATCCCGCATCTGGAAGTGCCCACAGAATTCATGATTGCTTTATTGGGTAGTTTATAAGCTATGCTTTAGGCTTCCAATATTTCCAGTTGCCATAATACTTGTTCTTCTTTTACAGGAAAATCTTCTCCATGGGTAAGGGATTGATAGATGGATTCAAATAACTCCATGTACCGGCCCTTTCCTGAGGTGATTAAAGTGGTGTTTTTATTCCCTTCTTCATCTATCAGCGTCAATACTCCTTCAGATCCTATTTCTTCAATACCATATTGGCTATCTGTAGGTTTCATGTTTTTTAACAGCTGGCCTTCCTGTGTATCCGCACGAGCCTTAATGAAACTACCTTTTTCTCCATGCAACACAAAGCCTGGTTCCATAGCTGCAACCAGCATATTAGCATGAAGAAAAACATTTACGCTGTCGGCATAATTTAAATGAATGCAGAAATAATCGTCTACCTGCGTTTCTTTTCTATTTTTTCCTAATACTTTGTAGTGGCTTAAAGGTTTACCGAATAAGCTGATGGCCTGGTCTATTAAATGCGAACCAAGGTCGTACATTAAGCCACTTGCTGGCATAGGTTCTTCCTTAAATCTTTTGGGGCCAATGGCAGGACGGTAGCGGTCATAGCGGATGTGAACTTCGTTAAGTTTTCCTAAAACACCACTTTCAATTATATCGATGACTGCGTTAAAGTCGCTATCCCAACGCCGGTTATGGTAAACAAATATTTTTTTATCCAGCTGTTTGGCCAGTTCAAATAATTCTTTGGCTTGTGCAGCCGTTGCGGTAAACGGTTTTTCCACTAAAATATGTTTGCCTTTTTGCAAGGCGCTTTTTGCATAATCATAATGGGTAAAGTTAGGGGTGTTGATCACTATTAACTCCAACGATTCGTCGTTCAGTAAATCATCTATTGTATCAAAGCTCTTCAAATTGGGGTAGTCGATAGCTGCTTTTTTTTGGTTACGTTCCAAAATTGCATCCAACTTAAAGCCGGGGTGTGCATCGAGGAACGGGGCATGAAATACTTTTCCAGACATGCCGTAGGCTAGTAATCCTGTTTTAATAACTTTTTCCATAGGCTAAAAATACGAAATACAAATTCGATATAGGTATCTTTGTACCTATGAAACCAGCAGAAATACATGCAAAATGGAAAATTTTACAGCAAAAGATTGCTAAAGAATTTGATTCCGATGTGCCGGACCTTAAAGTCATCTTATTTTTAATTGGTGTACAGGAATTGGGCAAAGGGCCAGGGAAATATAGTAAAAGGCAAAAAGAAGAGCTGATGCATATCGCTACCTGCCGTTTAATGAGTGAAATGGGCTTTTATGAATTGGAAGGTTTAGATCAGGATGGATGGCCTCACTGGAGACTGGTTAAGCCTGTTCCTTCATTCGCTATGATGCAGCAGGAATTAATGCTAATGTCTTTGGCGATTGATTATTTTGAAGATATTTTTAAAGAGGATTAGCCCATTAAAGCATAAAAAAACCCGAAGTACAAAAGTACAACGGGTTTTCATTTTTATAGGTAGATGTAATGTTTAATTAGCTTGTTGTTTTGCTTCCGCTTTAAGTTGATCGTTAGCAACAATTACGATTTCCACACGACGGTTAGCCGCTCTTCCAGCTTCAGTTGTATTGTCTGCAATGGGCTCACTTAAACCTTTACCAATGGTAATTAACCTGGAAGAAGGAACACTTTTTGCCACTGCATAAGCTTTAACCGCTGCTGCTCTTCTTTGTGAAAGGCTAAGGTTATAGGATTCTGCACCTTTATTATCAGTGTGACCGATAATTTTAATATCTGTTCCAGGATATTCATTCAATGAATTGGCTAATGTTTGAATATTTTCTTTTGCAGCAGCTTTCAAGTTAGAGCTGTCAAAGTCGAATAATATACCACTATCAAATTTTACGATAATACCTTCGCCTTCACGGATAACTTCTGCACCAGGAATTGAATTTTGTATTTCTGCTGCTTGTTTATCCATTCTTTTACCAATAAATGCACCAGCTGTACCACCTACGGCCCCACCAATAATAGCACCTACTGCAGTATTTCCTGCTTTTTTACCGATGATAGCTCCTAAAACACCACCAGCAGCAGCCCCAATACCTGCGCCTTTTTGGGTTTTAGTTAAACTATCACATCCTTGAAATGTCATAGCGCCAATTGCTAACGCTATGCTGAATGCTGCTATTTTAAATTTTGAAGTAATCATGTTCTGTTTTTTTGTGAGTTTGTTTGTCTTGTTATAATTGCCTTAAGTCAAACCAAATGCCAATTCTGTTTTTTTGATAATTATAGTGCCCAAAGTTAATAAGTGATGAGAATTTAAGCAATTCTGCCCGATCCTTATTATTTTATGTACACTTTACCATACATTTTTATTCCGAAAAGTAGGCTTTTAACTCTTTCAGGGTATTTTCATCGGTAGGAATATCTTTAATGATCACTCCTTTTTCCATTAAAATGATCCGGTTACAAACGGCCGTTACGTGGTTTAAATCATGGCTGGAGATGATTGTAGTTAAGTTATACCCTTGTTTTAAATGCTTTAGCAATGTTTTAAGTCTAATTTGGGTTGTAGGGTCAAGGTTGGCAAAAGGCTCATCTAGCACTAGCAATTCCGGGTTTTGCATGATTGCTGCTACAATACCTATTTTATTTTGATTGCCTTTAGAAAAATCCCTGATATATTTACCGCTGTTCAGGATTTCACCGTTGAAAAATTCCTCATATTGTTTTAAGTTATCCATCACATGGGAAATGCTTTGATGATGGAGACTGCCAATAAATACAAAATATTCTTCAGGTGTTAAATAATCAATCAAAAAGCCTTCATCCAAAAAGGAAGCAGTATAACTTTTCCATTGATCATTCTGGGCCACATGGATGCCTTTGGATAAGATTTCTCCTTCGTCAGGTCTGATTAAATCCAGTAACATTCTAAAAAGTGTCGTTTTGCCGGCCCCATTATTTCCAACAAGGCCAATCGTTTCGCCAGCGTCAATTTGTAAATGATCGATACTTACCACTGTACGATTGCCGTAGACCTTCTTTAAGTTTTTAATTTCTACAATCATGAGTGTTCTCTAAAGCCTTCGGCTATTTTGTATTTTCTTTTATTAAATTCTTTCACTAAAAAATCAACCCAAAAGCTACGCGTAAAAAGTCCAGCGAGACCAAATACGGTTATCCCAGCCAAACCAAGGTAAGGGTTGCTATAATGGGCCAGGGGTAAGTAGATTAAAAAGGGGATTAGCATTACAGGAAGGCTCATTAGCATCGATGCAGCACCCACACCCTGCCAGTTAAAACTAGAACCTTTGCTGAGGTCTATGAACTTATAATTTCTGGTAGCAAAATACAAAACTATAACTGCTGCTACTCCAATAGAGTAAAAATAAGCGGCAAATTGTACGAGCAATATTTTCCAGCTCATCAATCCATATAAACTTACTACAATGGTAAATATGGTGGAGGATATGGTAAATAATAAAAACTTTGATTTAATGAAAGTCTTAACATTTGTTCTGTTGGCCATCAAACCATCAAACTCAGCACCTTGCCAGCCAAACATAAATTGACCATAAAGCAACACTAAATTTCCAGTCATAAATAGAGCGGCAAAAAGCATCATCCCAAATTTATCTTTTTCTATGAGCTCTGTCCTGTAAAATAGAAATCCGTAGAAAATAAAGATAAGACCTTTTAAAACGGTGGCTTTTGAGCGCTTGTTTCTTAGAATAAGTTTAATTTCCAGTGCAGCAAGTATACCAACTTCACCAAACCTGTCCAGAAAAGGATAGTCGGTTGCAGATTTGCGCTTCTCTTCTACGCGGAGTTCTTCCATGTAGAGGTTCTTTTTCAGGTAATTTGAATTCACCAAAAAAATTGTGAGCGCTAAAAGTGAGAAAATGAAACCTAATAAAGGTTGTAAGGCAACCTGGCTGAATACCTTGTTCGAGACTTCAGCAATTGAAAATAGTTCGTAATATTCCAACGTTGCGAAGCTTAACAACAATAATAAGCCGGCAAATACAAACCAAACACTTACCGTAGAAAGGCGTTTAACATATAAAGCCAGGTAGTTGTTGAATAGGGCTAAAGAAAAAATGGAGACCATAAACATAGCACCGGCAAAACTACCGAAGGTTGCGCTGATGCGAATGGCACAAAAAGGGAAAAAGATGAAAATGGGAATAAGGTTGAATGGTGAAAATAAAGCTTGCAAATTTAAAAAGCTGACCAGCTTATTTTTACGGATGTTTAAATGCAGGTAAGGAACCACGGCTAAAGTTGGGAGCTCCTGCAGCTGCAGCCTTATCAGAAAATCTACCACAAAATAATAGAGAATAAAGCCATTAAAGACCATCAATACATCCTTATTTGGCAAGAATTGCGGGATAAAAACGTCCATCGCTACGCCAATAAAAAAAGCAGATGCTAAAACATAAAGAATTAAAATAGCCATGATAATCTGGATAGCAATATGGCTGCCTTTACCACGGGACCTCCAGAAGCTTGTCCACTGGTGACTTAAAAAAGTGAGAAGCATAGGTTAATAATTGTATTTAGATTTCCAGTTTTGTCGTAATTTTTCTCTTAATTTATCTTCGGCAGGGTTTTTTCCGGGATCATATAATTTGGTTCCACTAATTTCTTCTGGCAAGTATTCCTGCGGGGAGAAGTTTCCCTCATAACCATGTGAATACTTGTAGTCCTTTCCGTAGCCGATGTTTTTCATCAATTTTGTTGGTGCATTTCGGATGTGTAAAGGGACAGGTAAATTTCCTGTTTCTTTGACCAGTGCTTGTGCTTTACTAATGGCTTCATAAGCAGCATTGCTTTTTGGTGAGGAAGCCAGGTAAGTTACGGCCTGGGAAAGGATGATCCTGGATTCAGGGAAGCCAATCACATTGACCGCCTGGAAACAGTTATTCGCCAGGAGCAGGGCATTTGGGTTGGCATTGCCAATGTCTTCTGAGGCAAGGATTAAAAGTCTTCTGGCGATAAATAAAGGATCTTCGCCACCCTCAATCATTCTGGCAAGCCAATAAACGGCCCCGTTTGGGTCACTGCCCCTGATAGATTTAATGAATGCAGAAATAATATCGTAATGCTGTTCTCCGGCTTTATCGTATAAAGCCAGGTTTTGTTGCGCATGTTCCAGCACATTTTTATTGGTCAGGATAATGTCGTTTCCGCCAATACCATTTATGGCAATTTCCAGCACATTTAAAAGTTTCCGCGCATCACCACCAGAAAGGCGGATCAAAGCTTCGTGTTCTTTTATGGTGATCTTCTTTTCTTTTAAGATGATATCCTGCTGCATTGCAGTTTGGAGTAAGCCGGATAATTCCTGTTCATCGAGTGATTTTAAGATGTAGACCTGCGACCTGGAAAGTAATGCGGAAATGACTTCAAAAGATGGGTTTTCAGTGGTGGCACCAATTAAAGTTACCAGTCCGCGCTCAACCGCTCCCAGCAGACTGTCTTGCTGGGATTTGCTGAAACGATGGATCTCATCAATAAATAAAATAGGCTGACCGAGAAAACTATCTTTTAATTGTGCCGCTTTATCGATCACTTCCCTAATATCCTTAACGCCAGAATTTATGGCACTAAGGTTAAAGAAAGGGCGGTCTAAAGTTTGGGAAATGATATACGCCAGCGTAGTTTTACCTACGCCTGGCGGCCCCCAGAATATCATGGAAGGGAGTTGTCCGCTTAAAATAGCTTTACGCAATACGGCATCAGGACCAACCAAATGCTTTTGTCCGACATACTCGTCCAGGTTTTGAGGACGCATACGTTCAGCTAAAGGAGGTAGGTTTTGCATAGCCTAAAGATACTAAATCGGTTACATTGCTTTCTTTTTATGCCAAACTTTCTTTTGTTGTGGTCTGTGACCTTTTGATGGTTCCGTTCTGTGGATAGCTTCGATAGCAGCAATTTTTTGAGGGACTTCAATCACATCGATCTTGCGTTCAATTAATTTCTCTATGCTATCCAGTTTCCGCTTATCACGGGAATTAACTAGGGTAATTGCTGTCCCTTTGCTTTCAGCTCTTGCGGTACGTCCAATTCTGTGCACATAATCTTCTGCATCATGGGGAACATCAAAGTTTACGACAAGGTCTATACCTTCTACGTCAATACCACGACTTAACACGTCCGTACCAATTATTATCGGCAATTGTTTGTTTTTGAAAATCTGCAATATGCTTTCGCGTTCCTTTTGATCTAAATCAGAATGAAAAGCTTCAGCTTTTAAGCCAAGGCCCCTAAACACTTTGCCCAGGTTTTTTACTTTATCTTTTGTGGATGCAAAAACAATAATGCTTTTATAAACGCCGGTTTTTAACAAGTCGGTTAATAAAGGTACCTTTTGCTCATCATGAACCATGTAAACCTGCTGCGAAATTCCTGCTGCGGGTTTAGATATCGCCAGACTAATTTGTGAAGGGTCTTTTAACAGTTTGGCCGCCATAGTCCTTATTTTAGGAGGCATGGTTGCCGAGAACATCACCGTTTGTCTTTTTTCAGGAAGAAAGCTGATGATTTTCATGATGTCTTCATAGAAACCCATGTCGAGCATGCGGTCGGCCTCATCTAAAACCAAGTGTTGCAGCTTATCTAGCTTTAACAACCCTGAAGAGAGGTGAGAGATCAAGCGACCAGGGGTTGCGATAATCAAATCTACACCTTCCCGCATGGATCTTTTTTGCTGTTCGTAAGCTATGCCATCTCCACCTCCATAAACAGTTAAAGAACTGATGTTGGTGAAATAGGAAAGTGCTTCTACTTGCAAGTCAATTTGTTGCGCCAATTCTCTTGTCGGAGCTAAAATTAAGGTGTTATTGTGCCTGTCTTCGGTTTCACTGATCATATTCATGATCGGCAAAAGATAGGCTCCAGTTTTTCCGGTACCTGTTTGCGCGCAGGCAATTAAATCTTTTTTATCTAATATAATCGGGATCGCCTGTTCCTGAATGGGTGTGGCATTGCGAAATCCCATGGCCAGTAAACCCTCTAACAGTTGAGGGTTAAATTTAAAATCTTTAAAATCCAATGTACTTTTTAATTGTTGTTATGTATTGTATAAAAGTAACTTAAATATTTATTTATTCCTATCAGCATAACCAAACACTTTTTGTAATAGCGTTGTAGACCTGGAATTGAAATCATTTCTGATTTTTAATTCTTCTTGTGCAATTTGTATAAACATGCCTTCGATTGCTTTTTGTGCTACATAAGCAGAAAGGTCTGTGTTTACCGGATTAACCAAGGGTAACCTGTTGTATTGCAAAGCGGCATCGCCCCAATATTTCGTGGCACCCACTTTATTTAAGCTATTATTTACCACGGGTTTAAACTTCTCTAGCAGTTGTGAGGTGGTTACACGCTTAAAATAGGCCGTTGCGGCGTCATTATTCCCTAGTAAAATATTTGTGGCATCGCTGATGGTCATTTGTTTAATGGCGGAAACAAAAATAGGCTTCGCTTCTTTTGCTGCATCTTCTGCAGCGCGATTTAAGCTGGTCACCACATTGTCAGCCAAAGATCCTAATCCGAGTGTGCGTAAAGTTTTCTCTACTTTCTGTGCTTCTGTTGGGAATAATATTTTTACAGCCATATTACCTAAAAAGCCATCTTTTGCGGCAAGTTTATCGGCGCCGGCTGAAGTTCCAAATGTTAAAGCTTGTTTTATACCTTCTGCCATTTCAAATGTTGTGGGGTTGCCAGCGCTGGGTATTTGTTTTAAAATATTGCCAAGTTGGGCCTGACTTTGGACATCACAACCACCTAATACGATTAAAAAGGCGCCAAGGAGGAAAGGGATAATTTTATTCATGTTTATTTTTTTGTTGTTTTAGCAAATTTGCGGCCAGCGATAGAAGTATGAGAAAAAATAATTATACTTGAGTTGATTTTAGTGATAAAAACCTTGAAGTTAATCCAACCTAAAACCGGTAATCCTGCCCAAAATGATGGCACCCTTATTGCCCTCTATAAAAAGAATGGCGATCTGGAGGTGTTGGCTCAACTTTATGGGCGTTACATGCATTTGGTTTATGGGGTGTGTTTAAAATACCTCCAGGATGAAGAACTGAGTAAAGACGCAGTAATGCAGATTTTTGAGGAGCTTGTTGTGAAATTAAAAATTCATGAAGTGCAGAATTTTAAAAGCTGGCTTCACGTGCTTTGTCGTAATTATTGTTTGATGGCGCTTCGGAAGTCCTCTAAAAATAAAAACGTCCCTTTGGAAGATACATTTGTGGAAAACACAGATTTCGTGCATCTGAACTTTGACGATACTAAAGAGCAACAGCTTAGCCTAATAGAGAAGTGTATGGAAAGCCTTCCTGAAGAGCAACGAATTAGTGTAGATCTGTTTTATTTACAGGAGAAATGTTATAAAGAAATTGCTGAAATTACCGGTTATGAGCTGCTGAAAGTGAAGAGCTATATCCAGAATGGAAAGAGGAATTTAAAAATTTGTATTGAAAGGAACAGCAGTGATTAAAGATTGGTTGGCTACAACAGTATTAGAAGATTACCTTGACGGAAAGCTGGATTCCTCAGCGATGTACCAGGTGGAGCTGCATGCACTGGAAGATCCTTTTGTGGCTGAAGCTTTAGCGGGTTTATCTGAATCGCCAAAACGTTCCCTCCAATCGATTTCTTTGTTGCAAAAACAATTGCATGACCGGGTTGCTCAACAAAAAACCTATAAAAAAGAGGCCGTTGTTACCTGGCAGCGCTTAAGTATTGCTGCTGCTGCTGCCGTTATATTTATATTGGTCAGTATTATTTTTGTGATGAAAGAAAATGCATCCAGAGCG
This sequence comes from Pedobacter sp. CG_S7, assembly GCF_040544395.1. Lineage (NCBI taxonomy): Bacteria > Pseudomonadati > Bacteroidota > Sphingobacteriia > Sphingobacteriales > Sphingobacteriaceae > Pedobacter > Pedobacter sp. CG_S7. The sequence continues at coordinate 130,025 of NZ_JBEONS010000002.1, forward strand.
CAGCAGACCAAACAACAACAGGAAGCTGCAGCAACGGTAACAACTTATTTAACTGCTGCACAGCCTGTTGGAGGTTATCAAGCCTATCAGGTTTACCTCGAAAAAAACAACAGACTTAAAAGTAATAAAATAAATCAAATGGTGAGCCTGACCTTTGTGGTGCAGAATGACGGGAGTGCTGCTGCTTTCGAAGTTTTAAAAAGCCCAGGGAAAGTATATGCTGAAGAGGCTATTCGCCTGATTAGAGAAGGCCCTAAATGGGAACAAACTGCTAAAGAGGAGAGAAAAGTAAGCTTGAGTATTGGGTTTTAGTTATTTTAATCTCCCAGAGTCAGCTGCCTAATAAAGCTCTGGTTAAGTAAAGCCTAACTGAAAAGCCCTGTCATTTTATGTATGACAGGGCTTTTTTTATTTTTAACTATTTTTTATCAACAAATTGTTTTTTTGTTAAAAGAAGAAAAGGTGGATGATCGAAAATACGATGGCTGCCAATACAGCTGATACAGGAATTGTTAAAACCCATGCCCAAAGCAGGCTCACTGTTACTCCCCAACGTACTGCAGAAACCCTTTTTAATAAGCCAACACCAACAATTGATCCGGTGATGGTATGCGTAGTGGATACTGGAATACCGAAGTGTTCAGTCATACCTAAAGTTATGGCACCCGCAGTTTCTGCAGCTACACCTTCAAATGCAGTAACCTTGGTGATTTTGGAGCCCATGGTTTTTACAATCTTCCAGCCGCCACTCATGGTGCCTAGCGCAATTGCGGCATAACAAGATATGGGAATCCATTCTGGCATGGAATCGCCAGTATGCAAAACATTCCCAGCAACCATCGCTACATAAATGATACCCATTACTTTCTGTGCATCGTTACCACCGTGTGTAAAACTTAGTGCAGCAGAAGAAACCAGTTGTAGTCTTTTAAACCATTTTTCGGCAACAGAGGGCCGTGCATTCTTGGAGATATGCAAAATAATAATTGAAATGACTACCGAGACCAACATACCAATAACTGGTGCAAGGACAATAAAGGCAACCACCTTAAATATAGGCGCAAAATTGATGGCAACTAATACATTGTGCCCCAAAAAGGCGGCTTTCGTCATTCCAGCACCTGCAAATCCACCAATAAGCGTATGAGAAGAGCTGGATGGAATACCAAACCACCAGGTAAATAAATTCCAGGCAATTGCAGCAAGTAAACCAGCTAAGATTACTTCTAGTGTAATATAGTTTTCAACCACGGTTTTAGCAATGGTGTTAGCTACTTTGTGGTCTGTAAAGTAAAAGTAAGCAGCAAAGTTGAATACTGCAGCCCAAAGAACTGCTTGAAATGGCGTCAGTACTTTGGTAGAAACAATTGTTGCAATAGAATTCGCTGCATCATGAAAACCATTGATATAGTCGAAACCAATAGCCAGTATAATTACAACGACCAATAAGGTAAAGGTAGGATCCATTTTTTATTTTTAAGCGTTCTTTACCAAAATAGATTCCAACACATTCGCTGCATCTTCACATTTATCTGTTGCAAGTTCTAAGGTTTGAAGAACTTCTTTTTGTTTAATCAACTCAATGGCATTTGTCTCAAAGTCAAACAAACGGGCAATAGCCAGGTTACAGATATGATCTGCCTGATTCTCTCCACTGTTTATTCTAACGCAGGCATCAGCAATTATACGAATGTTTTTAAAACTCCTGAGTTCTTTAATGGCTTTCTCCAAATCGGTACACATTTCTACCAGCAATTCTGCCAGTTTAATCATAGAGTCACCAATTACAACAATATTGTATAATTCAATGTTTGTAGCTGAAGCATGGATATAATCAGCAATATCATCAACAGCACTGGCAAGGGAGTGAATATCTTCCCTGTCAAATGGGGTAATGAAGTTCTTGCTGAGTTCAAGAAAAATGGAGTGAGTAATGTCGTCGCCTACATGTTCCAGGCGTTCTATTTCTTTAATATGTTCTTTTCTTTTTTCCAGATCAGAAGTATTCAAGGCAATTAATAAAGCTTCCGAAATCTTTACCGCATTGTTTGCGGCTTGCTCAAATAGAGGCTGGAATTTTTTATCTTTCGGCGTAAAGAACTTAAAAATATTGTTCATCGGTATGTTTTTGTTTCTTTTATTTGTTCGCTGGGACTTACCTGTTCCGGGCAGATAAAATAAAATATTTTACAAAAGTAGGATTGCAATGTTAAGTTAGTGTTAAGTATTAGGATTCTTATTATTAATATTAAATTAACTTGCCTTGGCTAGGGTAAAAGCAAAAGTAGTGCCTATTTGCAACGTACTTCTAACCGAAATAATTTGTTGGTGTGCTTCAAGTATGTGTTTTACAATGGCTAAGCCTAAACCCGTACCGCCAATTTCTCTAGACCGATGGGAATCTATTCTGTAAAAGCGTTCAAATAATCTCGACAAATGTTTCTCTTCAATACCAATTCCATCATCAGTCACCTCAATTAAATATTGGTCATGCAGTTCAAAAATCTTAATTGCTGTAGAACCATGGTCTTTACCATACTTTAAAGAATTCTGAATCAAATTAAGCATTACCTGTCTTATTTTCTCCCGGTCGGCTCTTACCATAGCGGGGTGGGTATATTTCTCTTTAAAAAACAGTTTGATGTCTTTAATTTTAGCTTTATCTTCCATTGCTTCCATCACCTCCTTAGCGAGGTTTACGAAGTCAAATTTTTGAAAGTTGATAGGTACCTGACCGCTTTCTAACTTAGAAATCGCATCCAGATCGTTAATGAGATACGTTAAACGCTCAACATTTTTTTCTGCTTTCTTTAAAAAAAGTACAGCTCTGTCGGGATCTTCAGTCATACAGTCTTCTAATGCTTCTATATATCCCTGGATAGCAAATAAAGGTGTTCTAAATTCATGGGACACATTGGATAGGAATTCTCTTCTATACTTTTCCTGTTGTTTTAAAATATCAATTTCCTGCTTTTTAGCGCCTGCCCAATCTTTTACTTCTTGCTCAACGTCATTGATAGGGTCATTACTGACGTATTCTCCCAAGGCATCTTTCAGATCCTTACCCAGCTTTAAGTTGTGTATAAGTTTGTAAATCAGTTTGACCTTTGAATATATATATTTTTCCAGCAGGTAATAAAACACAATAAAGCTGGTGATGAAGGAAATCCCAAAGGAGATCAACATGTAATACCAGCTATTTTGGAAATGATAATTGACTAAGCCAATAGAAAGCGCAACGGCAAGCGCAGTAATGAGAACTAATACACTTAACTTCATAGCAGCAATTTACAAGATTATTTTAAATAGCCAAATGGAAGTATCTTTTTTTGTTTTGTTTAAGAATACGGTATATAAGTTAGCTGTTTATTTTATTCCTTCCCATTCTGCGTAAAATTGCTGCAAGTAGATTTGCATAAACTCATGTCGTTCTTCAGCCATTTGTTTTCCAGCAGGCGTTTTCATCAAGTCTTTTAAAAGCAGCAACTTTTCGTAAAAATGATTGATTGTTGGCGCAACTGTATTTTTATAGGCTTCCTTATCTGGATATTGCTGCGGTTTTATTTCAGGATCATAAAGCACCCTGTTTTTGAAGCCGCCATAAGTAAATGCTCTTGCAATGCCTATGGCACCTATAGCATCTAAACGATCAGCATCCTGTACAATATCCAGTTCTTTTGAAGCGAAAGTAATTTTCCCTAAACTAGCTTTAAAACTAAGGTTTCTAATGATTTCCTGAACGTGTTCAATGATAGCCGTTTCCAGATTCAGACTTCTTAGGAAATCTCCGGCAATCTGGGGGCCAATTTCTTCATCGCCGCCATTAAATTTGCTGTCTGCAATATCATGTAATAAAGCAGCTAAGGCCACCACCAGTGTATCGCCTTTTTCCAGGTTATTGATTTGTTTGGCCGTTTTATAAACCCTTTCTATGTGAAACCAGTCGTGCCCGGTTTCAGCACCTGCTAAAGTTTCCTTGACAAAATCAATCGTTTTGCTGATGATGATCTGCTCCATGTTAATTAATCTTGCGGTGTTTTTTGAACAGGTCTTTCTTCTTCTGCTCTGCGTGTGCCATCATACAGTTCATATTCCATCATACGGCAATCTAATTTGCCATTGTAGAATTCAATTTTACGAGAAGCTTTAAGACCTATCTTCTTAGCAAGATCAGGGTTTCCCGTAAAAATATAGCCTGTATAACCTTTGCAATTCTGTTTTAAGAAATCTCCGATTCGTTTATAAGTTAATTCCAGTTTGGAGTGTTCTCCCAGACGTTCGCCATATTCAGGGTTGAAAATAACTACACCTCTGCTGCCTTCGGGAACAGGTGTATCTGCAAAATCGCAAACCTCAAAGGTAATGAAGGTGTCTACACCAGCAGTTTTTGCATTCCTGCGACTAATTTCAACGGCATCTTCAGAAATATCTGATGCAATAATGGTAAGGTCTGCATTTTTAATAACCTGTTCTTTTAAAATTCTGCGCTCAGCAAAGAAAACTTCTTCGTCGTAACCCAGCACATGCATAAAACCATAATTCATTCTATACAAACCCGGACGGCGGTTGGTTGCAATTAAAGCAGCTTCGATGGCTAATGTGCCAGAGCCACACATGGGGTTAATGAAAGGCGATTTTTGGTCCCAGGTAGTGGCTAAAATTGTACTAGCAGCAAGCGCTTCCAGCATTGGTGCTTTTCCGGGGATTTTACGGTAACCATGTTTGGCAAGAGTTTCGCCAGAGGTATCTATAAAAACATCTGCTTCGCTGTCTTTCCAATATAAATGGATAACGGTTTTATTTCCATCAGAACCAGAGTTCGGACGAATGTCTTTTTTTGCTTTGATACGATCCACAATAGCATCCTTTACTTTGAGATTAGCGAATAAAGGGGTGGTAATGGTAGGGTTATCTACATTGGAAGTCACCGAGAAATAGCCAGCAAAATCTATCAGTTCTTCCCATTCTATATCCACAACTTCGCGATAAAGCTCTTCAGGATTATTGGCTTTAAAACTGCTGATGCAGTATAAAATCTGGCTGGCGCAACGCAGGTTCAGATTAAGTTTTATACATTCCGTTAAGGTAATGTTTAACTCTACACCCGTCGGGAAATCCCTGACGATAGTGTAACCCAATGACTTAACTTCCTCTACCAGGTAGGGTGAAAGTCTTTTGTTGCAGGTTATGATAACCTTATTGTTTGTGTGGAAAACTTGCATCATATATTGTGCGAAGTTATCAATAAAAATATAGAGATTTGAATTTCAAAGTATAATATAAGAGTATTTGTTATGGAATTAAAAGGAAAAGTGCACGAAATCGGTGCATTACAACAGGTGAGTGAGACTTTTAAAAAACGTGATCTAATTATAGAGTATGCTGAAAACCCTACTTATCCAGAATATATCAGGTTTGAAGCTCTGCAAGATAAAACTGGTTTATTTGATAGTTTGAAAGTTGGTGACAATATAGAGGTTGCGTTTAATTTACGGGGTCGCCCGTGGACGGATAAAACCGGTAAAGTTTCTTATTTTAATAGTTTAGTAGTTTGGCGTATCAATGCATTGAACAATGCAGCAGGTACAACACCAGAATATGCTCCGCCTGTAGATTTAAACAGTGCACCGGGCGATGAAGATGATTTGCCGTTTTAAAGATCTTTTTTAAGAAAACAGTTTTAATAATTAATGCCGGGATTTTTTCCGGCATTTTTTTATGCGACATAATTGAGGTTCTAAGCTATTTTACCCTTGATTTTACGTAAGTTTTGAAGTAGATTCTTGTCTTTATATTCGAGTTAATATTAACTTAATATAAAATAGTTAATTTTATATCCTTATGGAGAGTTCAAGAAGAAATTTTATTAAAAATACCAGTCTTGTGAGCTTAGGCTTCATTGGATTAAATAATTATGCTGCAAATGCAACGATGGGCTTTTTTGCATTACCTGGGGCTGGCTTTGGTCCGCTTAGTTATCAGAATGGTGACGTGCTCAGTCTTCCTAAAGGATTTATAGCAAAGATTATTTCCCGGAAGGGCGATATGATGAACGATGGTCTGCTGATGCCTGGAATGTATGACGGGATGGGAACTTTTTCACATCAGAATGGTAAAACAATATTGATTAGAAACCATGAAAATAGCCCTGGAGCAGACGAATTAGGTCCTTTTGGGAAAAACAATGAACTGATCAATAAAATCAATAAAAATAAGATCTATGACTTTGCCAAAGGTGATGACACCTGCGTTGGTGGCACCACGACTTTGGTGTATAATGAAAAAACACAAAAAGTAGAATCGCAATATTTAAGTTTAATTGGAACGGTGAGAAACTGTGCTGGTGGTATAACGCCATGGAAATCATGGATCACTTGCGAGGAAAGTAGTTTGAAGATGGGACATGATGGCGGCAGTCTGGAAAAAGACCATGGATTTAACTTTGAAGTCCCAGCTACAGAGAGAATTGGCATTGTTGATCCACATCCAATTAAGGCAATGGGTAGATTTACACATGAAGCAGTTGCTGTTCAGCCTCAAACAGGTATCGTATACCAAACAGAAGACGAAGGTGATAGTCTTTTTTACAGGTATCTTCCAAATGTTTATGGCAAATTACATAGCGGTGGAAAGCTCCAGTGCCTTGCCATCAAGGAATGGAAAAGTGCTGATACCCGCAATTACAACACTTTAACTACTGAAAAGTTCCCTGAAAAGAAATCCTTTGAGGTTGAATGGCTGGATCTTGATGACGTGGAAGCACCCGATGGTGATTTAAGACTCAGGGGATTTAAACTCGGAGCTGCCAGGTTTTCGAGGGGTGAGGGTATTTGGTATGGCAAGAACGAATTGTTCTTTGCTTGTACCGATGGAGGAAAAAACAGGAAAGGGCAAATATTTAAATATACGCCAAGTAAGTTTGAAGGAAAGCCTGGTGAAAAAGATGCACCAGGTATAATGGAATTATTTTTGGAGCCAAATGATGTTGAAACTTTTCAAAACTGCGACAATCTGACAATTGCTCCCTGGGGAGATGTAATCATTTGTGAGGACAAAAAAGACCCACGGATAATAGGTATTACACCACAGGGAAAAACCTATGTTATTGCAAAAAATATTGGTTATCGGGCTTCAGAATTCGCAGGGCCGGTATTTTCTCCTTCAGGAAACACCCTTTTTATAAATATTCAGTCACCAGGGCTAACTCTTGCTATAACTGGTCCATGGAAAAGGAATTATACGACTGGATAATTGAGCTACGTTAACATGCCCCATACCGATAATTAATCGGTATGGGGCATGTTTTAATGAATTCTTATTTTTCATCCGGAACGCAGATTGGCTATCAGCGCTTTACATTGTTGCTTTTACGTTAAAAAGTGTTAAAATGATGCGTTTCTAATAATGCTTACTTAGTTTTGAATATATTATGATTAGCTGGTAGGGTTTACTGGTTTCAGCATCATAATAGAGAATATGGCTTCATATCCTTTAAAATTTTAGTTTAGCAATGAAAAAAACAAGTTTTTGGCTGATTACCGCATTGATGACAATTGCACTGGTTGGTGTAGTGGTCATGCAATTGTATTATATCAGACAGGCTTATCAACTCAATTCCAAACTTTTTGAACAGAATGTAAGTCAGGCTTTAAATGCTGTTGTCAGCAAAGTTCAGCGTAGAAATGCTGCTACTTACATAGACAAGAAAGATTTTGAATGGCGCTTAAAACGAGAACAAGAGCAAAGGAATAAAGAAAAATCAATTCTTCTGCTTGCAGAAAAATATAAGGAAGAAGAAAGACAAAGGAAAATCAGGCAACAAAAGATCATTATTGACGATCTGAATTTTCAGGACAGCATGATCAGGGTTAAGTTTTATAATCCGGCGATTATAACCGAAGCTGAATATTTTGCTTTAAGCAATCAATCTACCACACCATTGGATGTAGATGTTAATGTAGGCTTTGACCAAGACCTGCAAATGGTTGGGGGTAATGTTCGTAAAACCTTTCGTTTAAAAGCCAACAAAACTTTCAATATTAAGCCTGAAAAACTACCTGACAGCATCAGGTACCTTGCATATAGCCCTCTTGACGGACAGCCACTTAAAGTTTCACTTGCTAGTGTTGATGGGGTATTAGATGTTAAATTTAAAAGTGAGGATGCTCTCGCCGAAAGACGTTATAGCCAGGAACTTAAAAGATTAAAGACAGATACGCTTGATATTTTTAACTCTGACAACTTTAACCTGGTGGAAGAGGCAGCCAAAGAGATGCAGCAGGAAAATGTGCCTATCACACAAAGGGTCTCTGAAAATGTATTAGATACGCTAATTAAGAAAGAATTGCTCAATAAAAACATCAACTTGCCTTATAACTTCTGGGTTAAATTGGCACAGCGTGATTCTGTCTTGTTTAAAAAGGTTGCGAATGAAGATGTAGCAGCTTCTCCATCCAATACTTTTCAAACCACCTTATTCAGTAACGATATTAAACGTGATCCTGGGATGCTTTACGTAAGTTTTCCCAATAAGAATGCTGCTATATTTAACAATATGGGAGCCACGCTGGCTTCTTCAGGAGGTTTGCTGCTGGTGCTGATTTTTATCTTTTCTTATACTTTGTATGCTATTTTAAGACAGAAAAAAATCTCTGAAATGAAAACGGATTTCATCAATAACATGACCCATGAGTTTAAGACGCCTGTGGCTACCATTATGATTGCCAGCGAAGCACTCAAAGATTCTGAAATTACTGCTGATAAAAGTCGTATTAAAAGACTTGCGAATATTATTTATGATGAAAACATGCGCCTGGGTAATCATATTGAACGGGTTCTCAGTATTGCGCGGCTAGAGAAAAAGGAATTGCATCTGGAATGGGAAGATGTAATAGTAAATGATTTGATTGCTGCGGTAACGGATAGCATGTGTTTGCAACTGCAGAAACGCGAAGCAACAATGACTTTACGCCTTGAGGCACAGAATTCTACAGTTCTTGGTGATGAGTTGCATCTTTCCAATATTATATATAACTTGATAGATAATGCCAATAAATACAGTGTAGAACCTCCCAGAATTACCATCACCACCATCAATTCCAATAAAAATTTAATTATTAGTGTAGCTGACGAAGGTATTGGTATAGAAAAAGACTATACAAAGCGTATTTTTGATCAGTTTTATCGCGTGCCGACTGGTAATCTGCATGATGTGAAAGGCTTTGGACTTGGCTTAAATTATGTTCAGGATATCGTGACGCAAATGAAAGGTAACATTAAAGTGCGTAGTGAGAAAGATAAAGGAACCGTTTTTGAAATTACCTTGCCACTTAAATCAATATCCTGAAAGCTTCATCACCTTTGAAAAATAAATTATATACCAATGAAAAAAAGCTAATGAAAAAAATACTATTGGTTGAAGATGATCCTAACCTGGGTTTACTTTTACAGGATTACCTGCAATTGAAAGGTAAGTTTGATGTGGTGTTATGTGTAGATGGAGAGGAAGGAATCCGTGCTTTTAATAAGCAACATTTTGACCTTTGCATTCTGGATGTGATGATGCCCAAAAAAGATGGCTTTACTTTAGGTAAAGAAATCAGGAAAACTAATCAGCAGGTCCCCATAATATTTGCTACTGCTAAGGCAATGATGGAGGATAAATCTTTAGCCTATGATTTAGGAGGTGATGATTATATTACAAAACCTTTTCGGATAGAAGAGCTTTTGCTGCGGATTAATGCCTTGCTTAAAAGGGTTTCTGCAGCTAAAGAGGCTGAAGTTAAAGAACCTGTGCAAACAAATTTTCATATCGGCGATTATGAGTTTGACTATACCACACAACTGATCTGGCATAACGGTAAGCAGCAAAAATTATCTACCAAAGAAGCCGAACTCCTGCAACTGCTTTGTTTAAAAAAGAATGCCGTATTAACTAGGGAAGAGGCACTGCTTAGCATCTGGCACGACGATAACTATTTTAACGGCAGGAGTATGGATGTGTTTTTAAGTAAACTGCGGAAATATCTGCGGGAGGATCCAAAAGTTGAAATATTAAATGTTCATGGTAAAGGTTATAAACTTTTAGTAAATTAAGCTTCTTGTTTTTTAGTTTTAACACTTAATCGCTGCAAATGAAATGGCCTTCCCTGCAATCTTTATGGCATGATACCCAAAAAGTAATCCTTCGTTTTCCATTACAAGTGTTAGTAACCCTACTGGCTAACTTAATCTGTTTTTCTTTAGTTGAGTATAGTGGCAGCTCTTTGAATGAAGCTGAATTAATAAAGCTAATTCTTTTATGTAACCTGGCACTGGTTTTATTATTGTCGGCAGACCTATTTGCTGAAGTGAATAACTTCAGCCTTGTAAAAAAATGGGGCCTCCGATTGGTTTGCCTTGGTATTTGTGTGGTGCTTTATTTTACTCTTCATCCGTATCTTTATATCGCTGATTGGTATCGCATTGGCTTATTCGCTTTTTCTTTTCATCTTTTGGTGGCTTTTGCACCTTTTATAAAAAATGGAAACCTCAGTGGCTTCTGGGAGTATAATAAAGTTTTATTTCTGCGCATTTTAACAGCAGGAATTTATGCTGGGGTCCTTTTTGCGGGGTTGGCCGTTGCACTTCTGGCTATAAATAGCCTTTTCAATGTGAAGATCGACTCCTTTGTATACTTGCGTTTGTTATCAGTTGTGGGTATTAGTCTTACGACACTCTTTTTTCTCGCTGGTATACCCGCAGATTTTAAGCGCATCAATGAACTACAGCATCCTTATCCTAAGGGATTAAAAGTATTCACCCAATATGTATTGATTCCTTTATTGGTTATTTACTTCGTTATTTTGCTGGTTTATGAAGTGAAAATTCTCCTCAGCTGGCAATTGCCAAAAGGTATGGTGTCGACACTTATCCTCGGTTACTCGGTATTCGGCGTGCTTTCTTTGTTGTTAATTTATCCCATTAAAGAACAGGAAGGGAACGGATGGATCAGACCGTTTTCCCGGTGGTTTTACTTAATGATGATTCCACTTGTCGTGTTATTGTTGCTGGCGGCATGGAAACGCGTAGGGAATTATGGAATACAGAGCCGCGGTATATTCTGGTCATTTTAGTGCTGTGGTTGTCTATAATTACCGGTTATTTTCTGATTAGCCGCAAGGATAATATAAAAATAATTCCTATCAGTTTATGTGTCCTGGCCTTATTAGCAATATACGGTCCACAAAGTGCTTTTTCCGTTTCCCGCTATTCACAAAGCCAAAGGCTTAAGAAAATATTGAATGCGAAGGATGCCTATGCCCAGAAAGAAAAACCTGCAATTATTCGATACCTGGTGTTAAACCATGGGTTGGAGTCTTTACAGCCATTTACAACAGTTGACCTCCAGGCGGTTAGTCAGCACATAGAAAAAAAATCAGGGTCCTTAAAGCGTTACGCTTATCAACGTGAAAATGATTTGTTGGATACTGCATTTGCATTATTCAAAGTGAATAAGGCAGCAGCAAAAAGCAGAAGCTCGACGGTGTTTTTTGTCACTAAACAAGAAGGTATTGTAGCCGTTAAAGGTTTTGATTATGTAACGGTTATCAATAGCTATGCACAGAAACAGGACAACACTTTGAATGGCGCTCCGCTAATTATAGAAAAATTGGCAGATAATAAATTACAAATAAAAATAGCTAATGATCCCATATTGATTATAGATACCAACCCAAGAGTAGATTCGATTAGAAACGCTTACCTTAATGGAAAGATGGAACAACAACCAGGTAGTAAAAATCTTTATCTTCCTGGTGATGGACTTAGGATAAATGTAAATGGTAAAGGGCATGAGCTTACCTTAGTGCTAACAGAATTAACATTGTCGACTGCTAGTGGAGGCGAGTCCGATAACTATAATTACAAGGGCTTCCTTTTGGTTAAGATAAAATAAAAGCACAACCTTCAGATCAATTAAGTTGATTAGCTTTGCAATATGTCTGAAACTAATCCTGCGGAGCTGGCTGCAAAATTCATCAATTATACTTCGCGACATATTTTCCTTACTGGTAAAGCTGGGACTGGGAAAACTACTTTTCTTCGAAATCTAGTTGAATTGACACATAAACAGGCAGTTATTGTTGCGCCAACTGGCATTGCAGCAATTAACGCTGCAGGGGTTACTATTCATTCCTTATTTCAATTACCCTTTGGCACTTATTTACCTAAACAGCCTGCTATGGGCGATAGTCATTTTAACCAACAATACAATACGCCCAAGTCTATCGTAAGGCATTTACAAATGAACACCACCAAGCGCCGGATATTTATGGACCTGGAGTTGTTGATTATTGACGAAGTGAGTATGCTAAGGGCAGATCTTTTAGATGCCATTGACATGGTACTGCGTTATGTGCGTAAAGATAATTCGAACTTTGGTGGTGTGCAGGTTTTGTTTATCGGTGATTTGCACCAGCTGCCTCCGGTGGTTAAAAACAACGAATGGGCTTTATTGGGTGAGTTTTATCAAAGTGCCTATTTTTTTGATGCACAGGCCTTGCAGGAAAATCCTCCTATATATATTGAACTGGAAAAAGTTTATCGTCAGGCTGATGAGGTGTTCATTAACCTCTTAAATAATTTACGAAATAATTCGGTAACGGAGCAGGATGTGGCTTTGTTAAAAACCTATTATCGGGAAGATTTTAAGCCTGGATGGAAAGATAAATACATTACCCTGACTACGCATAACCAACGTGCTGATGGGTTAAACAAGCAAAGTTTAGAGGCATTAAAAACACCTTCTCATTTTTATAAATCGCAGGTAGAGGCTGAATTCACCGAATCAGCTTATCCGGCAGAACAAAGCCTGGAATTGAAATTGGGTGCACAGGTGATGTTCATCAAAAATGACCCCTCACCAGAAAAGCGCTTTTTTAATGGAAAAATAGCGACCGTTATTTCTTTAAATCCTGATGCTATAGAAGTGGAGACAGAAGGGGCAAAAGATCGCATCATCCTGGAGAAGTATACGTGGAAAAACATCCGTTATACCACCGACAAAGTGACACATGAGATAAAGGAAGAAGTGATCGGTAAGTTTATTCAGTATCCCATAAAATTAGCATGGGCAATTACGGTGCATAAAAGTCAGGGATTAACTTTCGATAAAGCAATCATTGATATAGGTAATGCTTTTGCACCCGGACAAATATACGTTGCTTTATCTCGCTTGCGGTCTTTAGATGGATTGATATTAACCTCACAAATTTCTGGATCCGGCATTAAACAAGATCCTAACGTTGCTATGTTTTCCAGAAATAAAGTGGCCAGCACCATCTTAAATGAACAGGTTAAACTAGAAAGTGATGTTTTTCTGAAAAACTACCTTTTGAAATGTTTCGACCTCACCAACCTGGATAATTATGTTTATGAACATGTTCATTCTTATACCAAAGACCTGAATAAATCTGCTAAGCAGAAACATTATAAATGGGCACAGAAATTACTTGCTGATTTAAGCGAGCAGAAAGCTAATGCTAACAAGTTCCTTAGTCAAATCCACCGTCTTTGCATAGATAAATCTAACCAGGGCTTTAAACTCTTATTGGAACGTACTGTTGCTGCAGAACATTATTTCAACACCTTCCTGCAAAATATGTCCAAAAACATCTTTGCCAGAATGGAGCTGGTGAAACAAGAGAAGCAGATTATAGCGTTTCTAACGGAGCTAATGGAAATGGAGTCTTTGTTTTATGAGCAAAATAAAAACATACGTAAGGCAACGGCCTTATTAAAGGCCACGATTGAAGGAAAGGAATTTACTAAAAAAGATGTTTCTTTATTATTAGATGAGGCTAGCCGCGTTCTGGAGATGAAAAAGGTTTTCGCTATGTCGAATACTTTAGACTTTACGGCTAAAAAAACTTCCTTAGGCAAGAGCAAAAAGACAGTAGTTAAAGCACTAAAAGAAGATACGAAAGAGTTATCCCTGCAATTACTTAAACAGGGGAAAACCCCAATGGAAATCGCAACCGAAAGGAAGATGGTCATCGGCACTATAGAGGGGCACCTGGCCTTTTATGTGGCTAAACAAGAAATCTCCGCAAAAGAGGTAATTGGTGCCAAGAAACTAGAGCATATCTTAAAGGCTATAAAAACCCTGAAGACGTTGCAAATGAGTGCCATCCGTGAACATTTAGGCCGGGAATATACTTTCGGCGAAATTAAGATTGGGCTGGCTGCACATCTTGCTGATGAGGAGTAGTATGGGTTAAATATTAATTTCTCCTGAAAACACTTGCACTGCAGGGCCGCATAAAAAAATATTATTGAATTTGTAACCATCATAGTCAAACGCTATACGCAGGTCTCCACCCAAAACTTTAATAGGCGTACTCAGGTGACCGCTTTTTCCTGTATGCTGTGCCATTGATAATGCAACTGCTGTAACCCCAGTGCCACAGGCATAGGTTTCTTCCTCCACGCCTCTTTCAAAAGTGCGCACAAACAGGTAATCACCTTTGTCTTCAATAAAATTGACGTTTATTCCCTTTTCTTTATAGGTATCATTATTCCTGATGGCTTTACCTTCCCGGTAAACATCAAATGTTTCCAATTCTGTTACCTGCTTTACATAATGAGGTGAGCCCGTATTTAAAACATAAGCATTTCCATCTTTTTGGATGAGATTCACATCAATCATCTGTAGGTCTACCTGGTTGCCTTGAGGTGAGATTTTGGCAAAATGAGGGCCGTCGACTGCCAAAAATGTAGTTTTTGCATCTATTATCCCTAAATATTTTGCGAAGGCAACGATACAGCGGCCACCATTGCCACACATGCTGCCTGGTTTTCCGTCTGCGTTAAAATAGCGCATCTCAAAGTCGTACCCCGGATGCGATTGCAGCAGCATAAATCCATCGGCACCTATACCAAATCTTCGGTCACACAGCATTGCAATGGTTTTAGTGCTCAGTGTGTTGTGTTTTTGATGGCGGTTATCTACTATAACGAAATCGTTACCCGCACCCTGATACTTAAAAAAAGGAATCATTGTTTTTGATGAATGTGCTGTATTTAACATATTTTAACTAAATAATGAGTTTGAGAAGAGACAAATATCGGTGATATGGTATTAAATTTGATTGTTTAACAAGAAAATAACAATAATCATATATAATAAAAACCTTTACCAGGTTTTCTTGTCTAATAAAAGCGCCTGGTGCTGGAAGAAAATTAAATTAAATGCAAATGAAAAGAATAGGATTAATAGTTTTGGCTGCCTTTATAGGCGGAGCAGCATCAATTGGCGCCTATAAGTTTTTAGAGCCTAACGATGCTGAAATGTCAATTAGTGAGAAGCAACAAGTGCTTTTTGCAAATAACCCTTTAAAAGTTTCTTCAACAGGGTCTGTAGACTTTGTTCAGGCTGCTGCTATTGTTTCACCTGCTGTAGTCCATATCCGAACAACCTTTAGCAGTTCAGGAAGTAAGGAGGGTTCCCCTTTAGATATGATGGAAGAGCTTTTTGGTGGCGGAGGGAGAAGATCACGTGCACCAAGGGCTGCTTCTGGTTCTGGTGTGATTTTAACTCCCGATGGCTATATTGTAACCAATAACCACGTAGTGGAAAATTCACAAAAAGTAGAAGTTGTTTTGTCCGACAGGCGTAAGGTAATTGCTAAAGTAATTGGTACTGATCCTAATACTGATTTAGCATTGATCAAGGTTGAGGCAACTGATTTACCCATTATAAAAATTGGTAACTCTGATCAGGTGCAAGTAGGCGAGTGGGTGTTGGCAGTTGGTTTCCCATTAGATTTACAAACCACCGTAACTGCTGGTATTGTAAGTGCTAAAGCGAGGTCGATTGGTATTTTAGCCAGACAGCAACAACAACCAACACAAGACGAATATGAAGAGTACCAAAGGACAGGTAAATTGCCTTCTCGGACTAACAACAGCATAGAATCTTACATTCAAACAGATGCGGCCATTAATCCTGGAAACAGTGGTGGTGCGCTTGTTAATGCAAATGGAGAATTGATAGGTATAAATGCTGCTATAGCATCTCAAAGCGGCACGAATGAAGGTTATGGTTTTGCAATTCCTATTAACCTGGCCAAGAAAATTCTTGAAGATTTTAAGAAATATGGTGTTGTTAAACGTGGTTATATTGGGGTTACCTTTGTGCCACTGGATGCTGATTACGCGCAGCAGTTAAAAATAAATGACATCAATGGACTTTACGTTAATGAAGTGATGCCTAATGGTGGCGGTGCCGCAGCAGGTATTAAAAAAGGAGATATCATTAAAAAAGTGGACGGTATCTTGATTTACGATTCTCCAGATCTTCAGGAAAAAATTGGACGTATGAGTCCGGGTGATAAAGTTAAATTGACAGTTTTAAGAGATGGTCAGCTTAAAGACCTGAATGTTACTTTAAAAGGTGATAAAAGTGTAAATGTTACCAAGCCAGAGGTGGCAGCCAAAAGCACTGGTGCTACTATCAGTCAATTGGGAGCTACCTTTGCACCTGCATCTGAAGCAATGAAAACTAAATTTGGTGTAAAAAGTGGTGTACTTGTTACGGGCATTGAAAAAGGAAAAGTGTTCGATTCATTAGATGTTCCTAGAGGAATGTTAATACTTACTGTAAATGGAAGAGCGGTAAATAGTGTTAAAGATATTGAAGATGCTTTGCCAACCTCTAAAAATGGTATGACAACTATTTCTGGTATTGCTGAGAATCAAAAATTTACTTTTTCTTTCTAATATTAATTTTTAATTAGTGCTATTGGGAGGTCAGTTTTTGGCCTCCCATTTTTTATTAATCCTTAGAATGTTTCTAAATAGCTGATTTGTTGTGGTAATTATGTAATTAATTCATTTATTAAATACTTTTGCAATAACAGAATATAAAAAAACAAACAAATGGCAAGTTTCGGAAACGCTTTTTCCTCTTCTATTGGGAAAAAATTAATAATGGGCATTACGGGCCTGTTCTTGGTTTTATTTTTACTAGTGCATTGCTTTATCAATGCGCTAATCTTTATGAATGACGGTGGACTCACCTTTAACAAGGGTGCAGAATTTATGGCAAATAACTGGCTAATCAGGGCAGGTGAAATTGTGTTGTTTGTAGGCTTAATTGCTCACATCTATCAAGGTGCCCGTCTAACTTTTCAAAATCAGGCCGCCCGCTCGATAAAATATGCAGTTAATGATGGCAACGCAAATAGTAAATGGTATTCTCGTTCTATGGGTTTATTGGGTACACTGCTGCTTATCTTTTTAATTGTGCATTTAGCTAATTTTTGGGTAGTATCCAGGTTTATTGGTATTCCTACGCATGACGCGAATGGGTTAGAAGATCTTTTTGCGGTGATGAAAGGAACTTTCAGTAACGTTGGTATCGTAATTTTGTATGTATTGGCAATGGCTTCTTTGTGTTACCATTTGCTACACGGTTTTGCATCTACATTTCAAACGCTTGGATGGAACCACAAAAAATACAATGGCATAATCAGTAGCTTAGGTATTTGGTATTCCATTATTATATCGGTGGTTTTCGCTTTAATGCCCATAGCCATGTATTTTGATTTAATTAAATAATTTTTTGAACGTCTAAGCTTAAAATAACATGGCAGAATTAAATGCTAATATACCAGAAGGTGAATTAACCGAAAAATGGACTAAGTTACGTTCTTCAATGCCGTTGGTGAATCCATCCAATAAAAGAAGCATTGAAATCATTGTTGTAGGTTCAGGATTGGCTGGTGCTTCGGCTGCCGCTACCCTTGCTGAAATGGGATACAAGGTGAAATGTTTTTGTTTCCAGGATTCTCCACGTCGTGCGCACTCTATTGCCGCACAAGGAGGTATCAATGCTGCAAAAAACTATCAGAATGATGGCGACAGTAATTACCGCTTATTTTATGATACCATTAAAGGTGGTGATTACCGCTCAAGGGAGGCTAACGTTTATCGCTTAGCTGAAGTGAGCTCGAATATTATAGATCAGGCTGTTGCCCAAGGTGTACCTTTGGCAAGAGAATATGGTGGTCTTTTAGACAACCGTTCTTTTGGTGGTACGCAAGTTCAACGGACTTTTTATGCTGCTGGTCAAACGGGTCAGCAATTGCTTTTGGGTGCTTATAGTTCTTTGGAGCGCCAGATCGGAATGGGGAAGGTAGAAATGTTTACCCGCCATGAAATGCTTGAAGTAGTTAAAATTGATGGTAAAGCTCGCGGTATCATCGCACGCAATTTAATTACCGGTGAATTGGAACGCCATTTCGGTCATGCGGTATTAATCTGCAGTGGTGGTTACGGAAACGTATTTTACTTGTCTACCAATGCTATGGGAAGTAATGCTACTGCAGCATGGAAAGCCCACAAACAAGGTGCTTTCTTTGGTAACCCTTGCTTTACACAAATCCACCCTACTTGTATACCTGTTTCAGGAGATCATCAAAGTAAATTAACCCTGATGTCTGAATCCTTAAGGAATGACGGTCGTATTTGGGTGCCTAAGAAAAAAGATGATAACCGCAAGCCTACGGATATCCCTGAAGATGAGAGAGATTATTATTTAGAACGTCGTTACCCTGCTTTTGGTAACCTTGTTCCACGTGATGTAGCGTCGCGTGCAGCAAAAGAACGTTGTGATGCTGGTTATGGTGTTGGTAAATCTAAACTTGCTGTATACCTTGATTTTAAGGCCAATACAGAGCGTTATGGCCGTATCGAAGCAACTAAGCAAAATAACCATAATCCAGATGCGGCTACTTGCATGGCATTGGGCAGGGAAGTGATCAAAGAGAAATACGGAAACTTGTTCGACATGTACAAACAAATTACTGGCGAAGATCCTTATGAACTTCCAATGCGTATTTATCCTGCGGTACACTATACTATGGGGGGTTTATGGGTTGATTATAACCTGATGACCACAGTTCCTGGTTTGTATGCCCTAGGTGAAGCTAATTTCTCTGATCATGGTGCAAACCGCTTAGGTGCTTCTGCATTGATGCAAGGCCTGGCAGATGGTTATTTTGTAATTCCTGCAACTATTAGTGCTTATTTATCTAAAGACCTATCTACCAAAGCAATACCTACAGATCATCCGGCCTTTGTAGCAGCGGAAGCCAGCGTAAGGTCGATCATCGATAAGTTCTTCGCTATTAAAGGAACAAAAACTGTTGATTATTTCCATAAGAGATTAGGAAAGATCATGTGGGAGAAATGTGGAATGGCACGTAATGCCATACAGCTGCAGGAAGCCATTATTGAAATTCAGCAATTGCGTAAAGAATTCTGGAGTGATGTTCGTGTTCCGGGTGAAGCCAATGAGTTCAACCCTGAGTTAGAAAAAGCTGGCCGTGTTGCAGATTTCATTGAATTAGGTGAATTGATGTGTATGGATGCCATGAACAGAAATGAGTCTTGTGGTGGTCACTTCCGCGAAGAATACCAGACTCCAGAAGGAGAAGCCTTAAGGGATGATGACAATTACGCTTATGTTTCGGCCTGGGAATATTCAGGAGATGTTCAATTCACCTTGCATAAAGAAGAATTGAAATTTGAAAATATTAAGGTTGCACAAAGAAGTTATAAATAGTAAAAATCTCAATATCATGAGTACAGGAAATATGAATTTAACGCTAAAGATTTGGCGTCAAAAAAATAACAAAGCCAAAGGTAATTTGGTGGATTATAAAATAGCTGATATTTCTCCTGATATGTCATTCTTGGAGATGTTTGATGTATTGAATGAGGATTTAATTACTAAAGGAGAAGAACCAGTTGTTTTTGATCATGATTGCAGAGAAGGTATTTGTGGTTCATGCTCTATGTTTATCAATGGAAGGCCCCACGGCCCGAAAGATGGCATTACAACTTGTCAGTTACACATGCGTTCTTTTAATGATGGCGATACCATCGTTGTAGAACCATGGAGAGCAACCGCATTTCCAGTTATTAAAGATTTAACGGTAGATCGTTCCTCTTTCGATAGAATTGTTGCTGCAGGAGGCTTTATTTCCGTGAATACAGGGAATGCACAAGACGCAAACAACCTTCCTATTCCTAAAATTCAGGCTGATTCGGCATTCGAAGCTGCGGCTTGTATTGGATGTGGTGCTTGTGTTGCCACTTGTAAAAATGCCTCAGCCATGTTATTCACCGCTGCAAAGATCTCCCAATTGGCACAATTGCCTCAGGGACAGCCAGAACGCTATCGACGTGTACAAAGTATGGTAGCTCAAATGGATGCTGAAGGTTTTGGTAATTGTACCAATACTGGCGCTTGTGAAGCAGAATGCCCTAAAGGCATCACTTTAGAAAACATTGCAAGGATGAATAGCGATTTTTATTCCGCAAAATTTGCTTCTGAAGAAGAAATTTAATAAATTTATAGATCGAGACAAGGATTTAAGCGAAACCCCAGCCTTTATGGTCGGGGTTTCGTGTTTATAATCGTTTATTTCAGTTGTGATATTTGTTACTAGCATAAACTTTTTGTATACCATTTCGTGATTAATAATCAACTATTTTACTGCCCTCGCTAAACCTTTTTTGAGCCTTTAGCTTTTGTTTTTATTTATCTTGGCGGGTTTTTCACCTCCTTAATCAATTTCAACATCTTATCCACATCACTCAGATCCAGCCTCTCTTCCTTTACAAAAAAAGAAAACATGCTTCCTAAGAATTTTCGAAGTAGTTGTCTAATAGTATCCCCGTTGCATGCCGCTTATAATCCTCCCTGCTAATTAAAGGATAATATTCGTGTGCTTTGCCCAAAGCCTGATGCGCCAGAAATCCTTTAACCTCCAAAATACGGATAATCGTTTAAACTGTATTGTAGGCTGGTTTAGGTTCAGGTAAATGCTCCATTACCTCCATCAAAAAACCTTTCTTTATTTGCTAGTGGATTTGCATCAGCTGCTCTTCTGCCCTGGTTAAATCCTTTATTTCCATCTTTACAGTTTTAGTTAGCCGTTTATTTTAGCGAGAATATTCGAATTCAAGACCTTAAGATAAAGCTATAACTAATTGATTAGTTTTACAATTTTTTTATGATTACAAGATTAGTCGATCGGGTTTTATACAAATTAGCTGTACCTTACTGAAGAAAACCTTCCTAACCTATGAAACTATTTTACGCTATTTTTCTGTTATTGTTTGTCGATGCTGCTTATGCACAAAAGAACATGAGTCGGGACCCCTTGATTTCTGGTATGTTAGCAGCGGTATCTGCCGCTAACCTGGGGCAAAGTGTAAGAAAGTTAGTTTCCTTTCAAACCAGACATACCCTAAGTGATACCTTAAGTAAAACCACTGGTATAGGTGCTGCACGCAGCTGGATCAAATCAGAATTTGAAAGTTACAATAAAGACAATGGTGGAAAGCTACAGGTATCTTACGATAGCTTTGTTCAGGCAGCGGATGGCAGAAGAATTTTAAAGCCTGTAGTGCTCAAAAATGTGATGGCAATATTACCTGGTAAAGCAACTGCAGATAAAAGAATGTTAATGGTTTGTGGACATTATGATTCCAGGGTAACGGATATCATGAATAGCAAAGGCTTTGCGCCCGGGGCTAATGATGATGCCTCTGGTGTGGCAGGTGTTTTAGAACTCGCCCGGGTGATGAGTAATCAATTTTTCGACATCACCATTGTGTTTGTAGCCATGGTTGGTGAAGAACAGGGCCTGTATGGTGCAGCACATTTGGCTAAAAGGGCAAGGGAGGAAGGTTGGGATGTTCAATTATTATTGAACAATGACATGATTGGTAACACCTATGGTATGGAGACTGATTTAAAAGATAACAGCCGCGTGCGTGTCTTTTCTGAGGGAGTACCGGCTGCAGAAACCAATGAAGCAGCGCAATTACGACAATCGACGGGCGGTGAAAATGATGGGAATGCAAGGCAGGCTGCTCGATATATTAAGGAAACCGGGGAAAGGTATGTCGACCATTTGGAAGTGAAACTGATATACCGCAAGGATCGCTTTTTAAGAGGGGGAGACCATACGCCTTTTTCGGCACAAGGTTTTACGGCAGTCAGAATTACAGAAATGAATGAGGATTTTAACCGGCAGCACCAGGATGTGAGAACGGAAAAGGGTTTTAAGTTTGGCGATTTACCTGAATATGTTGATTACACTTACCTGCAAAAAATTACCCGATTAAATTTGTCTGTTTTGGCCAATCTCGGTCTAGCCCCTGCACCTCCAATTAACCCGGTTTTAATTACTTCCGTGCTAACCAATATAAGTGCTTTTAAATGGACTGCATCTGCAGTAGGTAAAGACCCTGCTGGTTATAACATCCTGATGAGGGAAACCACCAGTCCGCATTGGGAAAAGAAGTTTTATTTTACAGCAACTTCTGCTGAAATCCCTTACTCCAAGGATAACTATTTGTTTGGACTGCAAGCGGTGGATGCCAATGGCCATGAGAGTCTCATTGTAGTACCCAAGCCTGCTAAATAAGGCTACTATAGTTATGGCCTTATTTAAAAGTTGCGCTTACTTTTAACAAAGAATTTTGGGTAGTGGCCTTGCTTTTAGCAGCTATATTTTCTTGCTCATTAGTACTATTAATGCTGGTGGTGAAGGTTAACAACATCATTACAAAAACAGGTAATAATAAAAGGATAAATGGCGAAACGTTTGCTAATTTTTTCATGATTGTTTGTTTTGATAGAACAAATAGAATCATAAAATATTAGCTGCTAAAATCTTTTAGACCAAGGTGCATTTATCCTAGATGAACCCTAATTGAGGATTGGTAGAATAAAATTGACAGTTCGTCGAACGGAAGCACCTGAAAAGTATTAGTTTTTTAATTTTATAAGCTGTTAAATCTGTTTACGAATGAAACATAAAGGATCCATTTTCATACATATTATCTTCTGGTTATTTCTAGGTATGATCTGCGTAATGGCGATCATCAATAGTGAAAAGAAATCTTCCGGGTATGATATTATGGTTTACTTTGGCTATTATGGACTCATAAATATTTCCATCTTTTATATCAATTATATGCTATTGATTCCTCAGCTGGTCAAGGAGCGTAAAAAATATGGTTTGTATGTCATTGCCATGGTATTGCTCATCGTTTTTATGGGCGTTTTAAAAACATTAGTTGCTTTGTTATACAGCGATATTGTTTTAACTTATGTCAATCATACCACAAGTGCAAAAGTATTCACTAAAATTCCGCAATATATATTACGCACTGTCTTTGTCTCTGGTTTTTTCATGGTTATTAGTTCTCTTATTAAATTTGCAGTAGATTGGTTTGGCAACGAAAGGATACAGCGCCAACTGGAAAGTGAGAAAAAAGACATGGAACTACAGTTTTTAAAATCGCAGTTAAATCCGCATTTTTTGTTCAATTCCCTCAACAATATTTATTCCCTTGCCTATCAAAAATCTGATAAAACCGCTGATGCTATTTTGAAACTTTCAGAAATTATGAGGTACATGATTTATGAAAGTAATGACAGTCGGGTTGCCTTAAGTAAGGAAATTGAATATGTGAAAAGCTTTATTGACCTGCAGCGTTTGAGGTTTAAAGATGGGGCAGCAGTAGCGTTAACCATTCATGGCGAAATTAACGACCAGCCAATTGTGCCCTTAATCTTGATTTCTTTTGTGGAAAATGCTTTTAAACATGGGGTGGCTAACGATCCAAAAGACCCTATAAAAATTAATCTAATCGCTAATCAAAAGATACTTCATTTTAGTATTACTAATAAAAAGAATAATTTTAATAAAGATGAAATGGGTGGCGTTGGCTTAAACAATGTGGAGCGCAGGCTACAATTATTATATCCCGAACGATATAAGTTAAATATCGTAAATTCGGCTACCCATTACACCAGTGAACTAATGCTTGATATATGATAAAATTGAAGTGTATTGCTGTGGATGATGAACCACTAGCCCTGGATATTTTAGAAGATTATATTTCTAAGGTTCCATTTTTAGAGTTGGTTAAACGCACCGAGAATGGTATCGAAGCTTTGCAGCTTGTTCAGGCAGGCGGTATAGACTTGGTTTTTCTTGATGTTCAAATGCCAGAACTAACTGGAATACAGTTTTTGAAAATCGCTTCTGGTAAGTCTAATTATATCTTAACAACGGCCTATTCTCAATATGCCTTAGAAAGCTACGACCTTAACGTATCAGATTACCT
Organism: Pedobacter sp. CG_S7; assembly: GCF_040544395.1. NCBI lineage: Bacteria > Pseudomonadati > Bacteroidota > Sphingobacteriia > Sphingobacteriales > Sphingobacteriaceae > Pedobacter > Pedobacter sp. CG_S7. The sequence goes on from NZ_JBEONS010000002.1 coordinate 154,220, forward strand.
GTTAAAGCCTATTGCATTTGATCGTTTTTATAAAGCAGTTGAAAAGGTTCACAACTTACTCAAAAAAGCAGAACCTCCCATAACTGCCGCACCTTTGCTTACCGTAAGCGCTGCAGCAACAACACCGCAAGTTCAGGATTTTATCTTCATTAAAACAGAACATAAAATTCAAAAGATACAACTTGATGACATCCTGTATATTGAGGGTTTAAAAGATTACATTTCGATCTTCACCAGAACAGAGCGGATTATTACCCTTCAAAACATGAAGAAAATGGAGGAAACACTGCCACATTCACAATTTATTCGGGTACATAAGTCGTACATCATTTCACTTGATAAAATTGAAAGTATTGAACGGAGCCGGATTTTTATTGCTGATAAAGTTATCCCAATTGGGGATACCTATAGAGAAGAGTTTTTTAAACGAATAGAGAACAAGAATCTTTAAGCAGGCAGTTGCTGTTGTAATTTTTCACGTATGGAGGTCTCTGCTGCTAGTGTTATTTCTTCCAGCGATTTTCCCTCGGTAAGTAGTGGCGGCAACACTGTCCACCTCAGGCTTTCTCCTGTGCATAATGGATAAGCACCATATTGTACCACTTTCCAGGAATTCTCTATCGCGATTGGTACAATTAGTGCATTCGGATTGATTTTGAATAAGGTTGCAATACCACCAATGTGGAACTTTTTCATCTGTCCATCTTTAGCACGTGTGCCTTCTGCAAAAATCATTGCCGACCAGTTGTTGTCATGCATTCTGCGACCCAATTTAATAATTTCTCCTATTGCCTGTTTATTGTCCTTCCGGTTTATATTGGCACCGCCACCATATTTTAAATTAAAAGATATAGAAGGAATTCCTTTGGTTAATTCAATTTTAGAAATAAATTTCACCTGGTGCTTTCTTAAAAACCAGATCATCCCTGGTATGTCAAACATGCTTTGGTGGTTGGCAATAAAGATGATTGGGCGGTTTTCTGGCAGCTGTTGCTCATTGATAAAAGTGATGGAATTTCCTAAAGTATACTGACAATAAGTTAGGAAGAAATTCAGCATATCTACCGATTTTTTATGTGCTTTATAACCAGATAATTTATAACATAACCATTGGATAGGCTGGAATATGATTAGGGTAAGCAGAAATGACAAGTAAAATAAAGGCGTCAAAACGTATCCAAAAATTTTTTTCATTGGTTATATAATTTGTTTTCAAAGGTGATGAAGCGATCAGGAGTAATGACCCTGCTGTATTAATATATTAGTTTTTAAGATGGCGGCCACGCTCATGCTGTCTGTAATATCTCCGTTCATTACCATACCAAAAGCCTGCTCAAAATGCAGTTTTCTAACGGTAAGTTGTTCTGTTTCTTCAGGCTCAGCTTCACCCATCGTTAAATCCCTTGCAATATAGATAATCGCAAGTTCATTGCTTACAGAATTCGATAGGTGCATGCGCTGTATTTCATGCCATTGGTTGGCCACAATTCCGGTTTCTTCCAGCAGCTCCCGTTTAGCACTGTCTAAAGGGTCAAGGTGTAGTGGGCCGCCTCCTTCAGGGATTTCCCAGCTATAGGCACCTAAAGGGAAACGAAACTGGCCAACAAGCCAGGTGTTGAGGTCTTCATCCAAAGGTAAAATACCGATAGCAAGGTTTTTAAAATGTACTTTTCCATAAATACCTCTGCCACCCGAAGGGTTTATTACCTGGTGTTCGGTCAAACCTATCCAGTTGTTCTCATAAACCATACGGCTTTCTAAAGTTATCCAGGGGTTACTTTCATCCATGGTGCAAGATACAAAATTATGACTTCTACCTTAAGGCCTTGTTCATTTTTGTAATGCGGTAATTAACACTTAAGGTGAAGTTAATGTTTACCTGTACCAGGCAACATTTTTCAATAAATCAGTTGCCGTGTTGCCTTCTGCAAGCCGCGATTGGCCAACGTTGTAGGTAATCTTCATCTTTTTCAATAATTACTATACCATTAAAGAATAAAGACAATATAACTAAAGGCTGGGTCGAATTTTCTCCTTCATAATGGGCAACGATTAATTTAAAATGACCCTTCTTCAGAGCCTTGCGGCTCTTGTTGGTCTGATTTTTTAGTTCTTTTTGCTTGGAAATCAGTTTTTCCAAATCGGTAAGAATAGGTTAAACTTGCCATAGGACCCTGCATGTATCTTTTAAAATCAATGGTAGTGCCCGGGTTAGTGGTTGTCATGCTCCAGTTTCTAGTGTTAAATACATTTCTTACATTTAAACTCAGTGAAGATTTCTTATTTGGGAAGTCATATTTGGCACCTGCATCTGCACCAAACATGGCATTTCTTTTTCCTAGGGCAACTACTTGCGGGGCTCGGTAATCTGCTTTAATTTGTAAAGTAATGCTATAAGGAAGTGTAATGTTATTGGTAACATTGGCATCCCAGCTAAAGCCAGAATTCTCTAATATTCCATATTCTGGTACGCCTTTAATATTACGTTGGAAAAGGTTTACATTGGCCGTGAAATTCCATGCCTTTAGGACATCGATTTTCCCAATCAGCTCCAAACCCGTAGACTTTTCGCTGGTTAGATTTTCTGGAGTTGTGAGGGTAATTCCTTCTTCATCTGGTGCTGTCCTTACACGCTGTATCACATCATTGGTTTGGCGGAAATATACGCTGGAGATAAAGGTAACACTAGGCCAGTATTTATTGTAACTAAATTCATAGGCATGTACATCTTCAGGTTTAAGGTTTGGATTACCCTGGCGATAGTTTAATGGCTCTGAAGTGTCCAAAAAAGGATTGGTATCCCAGCCTCTGGGGCGGTTAACTCTTCTGCTGTAACTTAACTGTACCTGTTGCTCTCCCTTAAGTTTTTGCGTTAAAAACACACTTGGGTAAAGCCTGGTGTAAGCAACTTTTCCTGGAGTGTAAAGAACATCGTTGCCGGCACTGTAAGCGCCAGAACTAGTGTTTAAGGTGGCATTTTCACCCCTTAAACCAAATTGATAACCAAAGTTCTTGATTTGGTTCTGGTAATTGACATAAATGGCATGAACCTGATCTTTGCTGTTAAAATCGTTAGATACCAGGTAATCCACATCATAATTTCCAGTGGTGTTATTTAATATTTCTGCCAGGGTATTGTTATCTGAAAAACGAATCTGGCTGCGGTAACCCGTTTCAAATTTTCCGGCTTTACCAATCGGCAAGGTGTAATCTGTCTGTATGTTGTAATTTTTATCATTCCCGATACCATTATTTGAATTAACAGCTAAGGGCAAAACTACCGTTTCTCCATTTTGGTTATATATTTGTGTATCGAACACCTGGTAGCTGTCATTATTGCCTTTTGAGAAGCCAAAATTAAAAGTTAATTCCTCCCTTGGTTTCTTAAACTTCTGACTAAAGTCTAGGTTTATATCATAACTGCTGCCACTTCTATTGTTGGTATTTATTCTGTTGCTCAGTTCAATCGGATCCATTACGCCATCAAGCTTATCAATATAAATCAACTCCGTCCTGTTATTGTCTCTAATGTTAAAACCACCAGAAAAGCTCAGCACACTTTTTGCTGCCAGGTAATAATCTATACCTGCCTTCAGGTTATGGCCTTTATCTAAGCCCTCTGAATCTGAATTTTGATTTGCAAAAACAGTAGGGAAGGTAGAGTCCAAATAAGTGATGTTGCTGTAACCACCACTCAAACGCTTGCCATTGCGGTAGCTGTAATTTCCAAAGATGTTCATTTTATTATTTTGATAACTTAAACTGGTATTGGCATTGTAACTATCCATATTACCAGCAGTTAGGGCCACCGAACCATTAAATCCTAGTTTTTTGTTTTTCTTCAATACGATGTTAATAATCCCCGATTGTCCTTCGGCATCATATTTTGCCGACGGATTAGTAATTACTTCAACACTTTCGATAGAACTTGCCGGAATAGATTGCAAGATTTGAGCAACATTACCACCGGCAATTAGAGAAGGTTTGCCATCTATTAAAACCCTTACGCCTGCCGATCCTCTTAAGCTTACATTGCCATCCATATCTGTTTGTATAGTAGGTACATTTTGTAAAACATCAGATGCAGAGCCACCCTCGCTCACCAGACTTTGATCGACAGAGAAAACTTTTTTGTCGATACCCAGTTGCATGGTGCTTTTTTGCGCTGTTATTTGTACTTCTTTTAATGCAGTCCCTTTTGAAGGACTCATTTTTATGGTGCCCAGATTGATTTGTTTTTGGGTACCAATGGTAATAGAATCCCTCACCATAGTTTGGTAGCCTACATAACTTATTTTAAAGGTAATTACCCCAGGTGCCAGTCCGCTAATCTTTAATAGACCATTTACATCAGTTTGTACTACTTTTATAATTGCTTTTGTCTTCCTATCAAGTATACTTGCTGTTGCAAATGGAACCGTTTGGTTGTTTTGTGCATCAATAACCTTTGCAACAATAGTAACTGGTTCTATTGATTGTGCTTTAAGGTTTACGGTTATAGCACAAATAGAAAGGGTATATAACAGGAATTTATAGGCATTATTCTTCATCTATCTTTTTCTTTTTTTTAAGTGTATTTATTTATATTGACAAATTAACGGCTAGGAAGTTTAATATTCAGGGCGTAACTATTTTATTACAACAGAAAATGATCAATTACAGTAATATTTTTGTGAACAAAGGTTTAGCTTATCAAGCTTATAGAGATTTAGTCGATAAACTTCTTGCAATGGGTGAAACCACTGGTACAGATAATTCTGCAGCGATGCTTCATTATTCAAAAATGAATGTGCAGAGAATGCGCAGGTTAGATAAAAATATCGTGTTAAATGAGGCTTTTTTAAATGTTTTAGAAAACATAACCAGTAAGTATCGTTTGCTGGTCATATCAGAAGGCTGGTGTGGAGATGCGGCACAAATTATTCCGCTGTTTGAGAAAATAAAGCAGGCTGCTCCAGCTCATTTTGAACTCCGGTTTGTGTTGAGAGATGAACATTTGGAATTGATCGATGCTCATTTAACCAACGGCGGGCGCGCGATACCTATTTTATTGATCCTTGATGCAGAAGGTGTGGTGCTTAATAAATGGGGCCCAAGACCGGCATTGTTAAATCCATTAATAGCGGATTGGAAGAAAGAAAGTGAAGATATGCTGGTTCTTGCTGAAAAACTCCATAGCTGGTATGCCAAGGATAAAACACAAGCTACCCAACAGGAGCTAACAGAATTGTTCAGGTCTTTAGCCTAATCTACAGAAACCGTTAATCCTTCTTGTTTAAGTATTTTACGGTAAATTTCCATTTCGGTATAAGATCCTTCCAGTATGGCACATTTGCCCTTGCTATGAACTTCCCATGCAATTTTTTCTGCCTGAGATTCGGTGTAATCCAAATATTTCATCATACAGTTTATTACATGGTCAAAAGTATTCACATCATCGTTCCATAATATTAAGCGATTGGTCGTTTTTATGGAAGAGAGGATTTCCGCAAGTGTAAACGTTTCTTCTTTTGTTTCTGTAGACATGGTACAAAAATAAGGTAATTTAAAAATATTGTTGCAGTTAAATTGATTTTTTAGGTATAATGATTTAAGGCATGGCCGCTTAAGATCCTTTAAATGAGTTTAGCTAATCCTTCACTGGGGGCAAAGCCGCATCTCCTAGGGAGCTCATAGGGACCTCGTTCGGGAAAACCGGTAGGAGGTGCAAAGGAGCTGGCAACAAGGTCTACTGTTGTTGGCTGCTAACCTTTAGCCTGTTGTCCCCTTATCATTAGAAAGTAGTATGGCCTTTATACGGTCTATATGAACCTGGGATAAACTTGCTCTTTCTAAAGCTGATTTAGCAGCAGATCCACTTTGTTCTTTTGCGATGGTCGTTAACAAGTTCTTCCGCTCCTCAAACATCCTTAAAGCAGTCCACATGGTTTCTTCTATTTTCATTGTTTGCTCTGCCACTAACGTAGCCGAGGTATATGCATGTCCGGTATGGCAACGGTAACGCATGGAAGAACCTTTGTCTACTTTCCATAAAACACCACCACAACCTGGGCAATTAAAAGGAACTTGCTCGCCTAGAGCATTAACAGAAGGTAAATCGCTTAATACGCGTTTAGCAATTTTAGCTTCTATCATAATATCGTTCGGAACCGCTTTCAACGGGCCAGATTTCATTGAAATAAGCTGGTAAAGCAAGCCTCCCATTTCTGCTATGGGCAAACAATAGTCGATTTTTGCCTGATTTAAAGCGTTTTTAGGCATGTCTGGATATTCAGCGTCTTGAGGATCCTGAACAATGCACACGCCTCCACATCTTTTTATGGCTACCATCCCTGCTGTTCCATCATCTAAATAGCCTGTCAGTAATATTCCAATAACATCATTTCTAAACACTACGGCTGCCGATCGAAATAGAGGGTCAATGGCTGGTCTTGACCGGTTTTCCTGCGCACCCTTAGTAATCAAAATATGCTCGTTTTCATCAATCATCAAATGATGGTCGGATGGAGCGAGGTATAAATGACCGGATTCAAGTTTGGTTCCATTTACCGCATGTGAGCATTTTAAATTACTTTTCTTGTTCATGGAATCCAACAGCACATTACCTGTGGCATCAGCAGAAATATGCTGAACCACTAATATCGGTGCTTCAAAATTGTCTTGTAACTGGCTGATTAATTTTATTAAAGCATTAAGTCCTCCTGCCGAAGTGCCTATAACGACTACTTTCTTATGTTTTTTTTCTCCCATTGATTTGGCAATTTTATAAATTTAAATTAAATTAAGATAGCATTTTATCAGGGTTGTTTTCAAAATTATTAAGCATAATAGTGGCTTTTTCTCTTTTGTAAAGTTTAAAGTCTTTTAGTTTTATGATATTTGCAAAAAAACACTTTAATATGAATTGGATTATTTTAGTTATTGCAGGCTTGTTTGAAGTTGCATTTGCTTCTTGTTTAAGTAAAGCGAAAGAAGCTACAGGAAACGAAACCTATTATTGGTATGCAGGGTTTCTGGTTTGCCTTGCCATTAGTATGGGGCTACTGATTAAAGCTACGCAAACTTTACCTGTTAGCACAGCCTATGCCGTCTGGACTGGAGTTGGAGCTGTTGGAACAGTATTGGTCGGTATTTTAGTTTTTAAAGATCCTGCTAGTTTTTGGCGCATTTTTTTTATAATAACACTAATTGGATCTATTATTGGCCTTAAAGCAGTGTCGCATTAAAATTAACGCCTAGAAGCTAATTTTGTTTGATCAGAATATTTAAATTGTCCCCATCATTTTTATATGCAAACAATAGTCCATTATTTTTTTCACTTTATATTTCCAGGGCTAATTGCGTTTGTTTTCTTTAAAAAAGATTGGATAAAAGTATATTTAATTCTTTTATTAACAATGCTGATAGATTTAGACCATTTATTGGCTTCACCAATTTTCGACCCAAAACGATGTAGCGTTGGTTTTCATCCGCTACATTCTTTTTATGTCCTACCACTTTATGTCCTAATGCTTTTTACACCCCAAAAGGTTATTAAAATCGTTGCTATAGGTATCTTGTTTCATATTTTTACCGACACGGTAGATTGCATGTGGAGTTTTACCAATTGCCATGAATGTTATGTGAATTCTAAAATCCATGAGTTATTAGTGTTTCTAAATTTCATTTAAACCGTTACGTCTTTGCTTTACATTTTAAATAGGCTCACTTTTATGCAAGTTACATGAATAAAAGACACAATTAAAATACCGCATTTTTAAAAATAATGTTGCATTTGAAGTAATTTTTGATTATTTTTTCTAAATAAACACGTGGAAATGCAAAGTTCAAAAATAGCAGGAATAGGATATTACGTTCCAAAAAATGTATATACCAATGATGATCTGTCCAGATTTATGGATACCAACGATGCCTGGATTCAGGAACGTACAGGAATTAAAGAGCGTCGCTTTGCAGACCGGTTAGAAGAGACTACCACTACCATGGGGGTTGAAGCTGCAAAGATTGCTATTGAACGTGCTGGCATAACTGCTCAGGATGTTGATTTTATTATTTTTGCAACCTTAAGTCCTGATTATTATTTTCCTGGTTGTGGTGTGTTGCTTCAGCGGGAAATGAAGATGAAAGAAATTGGCGCTTTGGATGTTCGTAATCAATGTTCTGGCTTTGTATATGCCCTTTCCATTGCCGATCAGTACATAAAAACAGGAATGTATAAGAATATTTTAGTGGTGGGTAGTGAGAAACATTCTTTTGCAATGGACTTTGATACCCGTAGCAGAAATGTTTCCGTTATTTTTGGTGATGGTGCTGGTGCTGTGGTTTTGCATCCAGCAACACGCCAGGGACAGGGTATTTTGAGTACACATTTACACAGTGATGGGGCGGAAGCTGAAATATTGGCCATGTATTATCCTGGTGCATCGGCTAATAAATGGTTAAAGGATAAGCCTGGCTATCCCGATCAGGAATTAGGAGGCTTATTTATGACCACCGAACAATTAGAAAGTGGTGCCGCTTTGCCTTATATGGATGGGCCTGCGGTTTTTAAAAAGGCCGTGGTTAAATTTCCGGAAGTGATTAAAGAAGCTTTGAGTGCCAACAACCTTAAACCGGAGGATATTGATCTACTGGTTCCTCACCAGGCAAATTTGAGAATCAGTCAATATGTGCAGCAATTGCTGAAATTACCGGATGAGAAGGTGTTTAACAATATCCAGAAATACGGAAATACGACAGCAGCTTCTATTCCTATTGCCCTTTGTGAGGCCTGGGAAGCGGGCAAGATTAAAGATGGTGATTTGGTGTGTCTTGCCGCTTTTGGTTCAGGATTTACCTGGGCCAGCGCCCTGATCAGGTGGTAAAAGGAAGGTTAACTTCCTTTTGCTGATCTTGTCATCTGTTCAAAGGCATCCCACATTTCGGTTGGGATGGCCTCTAATCCGTTAAACTGACCGGCACCTTGCAGCCATTCTCCACCATCAATAGTGATCACCTCTCCGTTGATGTAGCTGGAGAAATCACTTATTAAGAAGGCCGCCAGGTTAGCCAGCTCCTGATTTTCGCCCACTCTTTTTAAAGGCACCCGGTTTTTGAAATCAAACTTCTCAGCAAGGTCACCCGGTAACAATCGTTCCCATGCACCTTTTGTTGGGAATGGTCCAGGAGCAATGGCATTGGTACGGATACCATATTTACCCCATTCTACTGCCAAAGAGCGTGTCATGGCCAAAACACCTCCCTTTGCACATGCAGAAGGAACTACGTAAGCAGAACCCGTAAAAGCATAAGTGGTAACAATATTTAATATACTTGCTGCTTGTTTTTCTTTAATCCAATGTTTGCCAAAAGCCAATGTACAATTCACTGATCCTTTTAATACAATGTCAATAATCGAAGAAAATGCGTTAGCCGACAATCGTTCTGTTGGGGAAATAAAATTACCTGCAGCATTGTTGAGCAGGGCATCAACTTTGCCGAAAGTTTTTAGGGTTTCCGCTAAAACATGTTCTACTTGCGTGTATTCTCTTACATCGCAGGCTACGGCCAATACTTTTCCACCGGTTTCTTTCTCCAGTTCTTCGGCAGTTTTCTGGATCACATCAAGTTTACGGCTGGTGATTACCAAATTGGCGCCCAGTTTCAAAAAATAAGTTCCCATGGCCTTACCCAGGCCTGTACCGCCACCGGTAATGACAATCGTTTTTCCTTTTAAAGCATCATCTCTGAGCATTGGTTGGTTGTACATGTTTATTTCTTTTGAAGATTGTTGATAATTGTTTCTAAGATGTTCCTTGTGTTTGGCGACCACCATTGCTCCAACATTAAACTTAATACCTCGCTCTGGTCTGCGGTAGTGGCATTAATCAATTCTTTTCTGATGTTTAACTTGCTCTGCTGCCAAGTGTTGGATTCAAATGCCATATATTTTCTAACCCTGCGTTCTGCAGCGGTAAGAATGCTGTCGGCATTGACTAACTCATCTACCAGGCCAATTTGCAGGGCTTCCTCCGGACTAAACAATTTGCCTTCCAGTAAGCTTCTTGTCGCATTGGCTCTGCCTATCCAGTAAGCATAAATCTGGAAAATACTGTTCGGCACAATAATACCCACAGGCACTTCATTTAAGCCGATAATAAATTTGCCTTCTGCCATAACCCTTGCATCACAAGCAAGGGCAATTACACAACCTCCCGCCGGACTATGCCCGTTAATTGCAGCAACTAAAGGTTTTTTAAAGGCAGTAATTGTTGCAGCAAACTTGAAAAACAATTGCCAGAAAGATTTAACTTCTGCTGCATCATAATGGTATAACTCCATTAAATCAAGTCCTGCAGAAAAGAACTTTTCCTGCCCTGTAATCATTACGCCGCCAATATTGTTGTCCGCAGAAATGTTATTAAACATGTCGGTCAATTCCGTAATCATCTCCCTGTTCATGGCATTTGATTTACCGCGGTTTAGGGTAATTATAGCTAAACGGTCTTTTATATTAACTTTAATGGTGTTCATTTTTAATTTATTTTACTACGTAAGTATATTCTGATCGCGCCAATTGTCCTGTTATATTTATTCCTTCCATCACCACCCGGTAAGTTCCTGCAACATCACTGTTAAAAAAATTGAAATTGCCTTTTCCAGCAGTGTCAGTAACAACCTGTGGGTTCCAGTAAATAGTAGTTCTTAAATCTGGAGCTGTATTAACAGGCTGGACATCGTATTTTGGAGAATAAAACTCCCTGCTATAAGCATAACCTTTAGGATTATGGGTAGTTATGCCTGGGGCATAACTGGAATAGCCAGATAGACCACCGCCCCTTTTGGTGGTGATAATAAGTATACCTCCACCACCGCGAGAGCCATAAATGGCCAGGTTACCCACACTTTTTAAAACCTCTATAGTTTCAATATCCTGCACCGTAATAGCGTCAAGAAATTCACCTTCTACAAACATCCCGTCGACAATGATTTGCATAGGGCTGCTGCCACCATTACGAGATAGGTAAGGTAACCCGTTACGGATCATTAAACCAGCAACACGGCCTTGCAGACATTGGATCAAGTTGAAACAGTTGCTGAGCTGATCAGCGGTAATGATCGCATCTGCTCTTCCCGCTCCATTTAAATTAGAGGAATTCTTAGCTGGATTTCTCTTCTCTACAATGTTTACTTCTTCTAGTAGAAGCGTACGTTGTAAAGAGCCACGTTTGGTGAGTTCGTTAAAATAATTTTCGCTTTTTTGTACATAAGCGGAAATAGATTCATTTACGTTTACCGTTATATCTCCTGTGTTTTTGTTCTTGTTAACTACTTGACCTGGAATGATATCTAATTTAATCTCTGTATTTTTCTTGTTCTTTACTGTTCTGCCTTGTACAATAAATTTAGTGCTGTCGCCGAAAGCAAGGTTGTCAAATACAAAACGACCTTTGTCATCAGAAAGTGTGTCAATGGCCAATAATCCGCCCGATGAGGAAAATAAAGACACTTTACCATTGGCAATAGGCTTACCACCAAGGGTAAGCAATGTGCCACTAATGACCAGCGACTTTTCTGGTTGAAATAGCATGGTGGGCTGATTGTTGTTGATTACATTTTTCCATAAAAACCTTCTCCAGCCCTGAGTTAATAATAAGTTGTCTAATTCTTCGAGTGTAGATTTGTCATCATTCAGAAAATAATGATTAGGTTTTTCTATATAGCCAGGCAAATCTGAAGTTAAAAGTAAGGAGCTGAAAATGTTGCTTTCATTTTCGAGGTCGGGCTTTACTACTGCATTATTAGTCACAGCTACAGAAAAGCTGCCCCTAACTGGGGTGCCATCTAAATTTGCATTAAAATTTAAGTTTACTTTTTCTCTTTTACTGTATTCCTTTTTGTCGGAACTGAGGTTGAGGTTGATCGTTTCTGCAGCACTATTCACAAAAACCAGCCTTTCTGCTACTGGCTTGTTTAGCTGATTGAATAAAGTGAGCTGAATGATGCCATTAGGCATGTCTTTTTTTGGAATCGCGATTACTGCAATTTGCTTGTTGCTTTTAATTCTGGCAACAGCCTCCACATTGCCATTGTGTTGTGCCACAAGCTTCAATTCATCGCTTCCCAAAAGTTCTTCACTTAAGTATATCTTTATAACAATTTTGCTGCTGTCTAAACTATTGGCGGAAAGCAAATAGCCAGTAGGTTGTGCCGGAGGTAAATTCACTTTCTGTTCTGAGCCGTCGGCATGTTTAATAATTGCGGTGTAAATACTAGCTGGTTGAGGGTTTAAAACGAAATAGCCCATACCTAGGCTATTACTATCAAATTTAGTGATTTCTGCTCCGTTTTGATCGATGATGATTCCAGAAACAACCTTGCCTAAGCCGTCGTTGCTGATTGCTTTGATGCCTACTTTAGACGGTAGTTTAGTGACTAAATTGCCTCCTTCTGGAAAAAACTGTAGTGATAACTCATCGGAAGTCGCGGTAACCGGTATGATTTTGATAATCTTCTCTTTGTTGGGTAGGGTAAGTGTGGCCGTAATTTTTCCTGCCTGACCAATCTTGTTGGCCGGGTTAAGGAAAGCAAAGTTTATTTCCCCATTATTATTGGTCATTGCTTTACCTTTTTCTACATTTTTAAAGTTAAGCTGTACTACATAACTTACTTCATTATTGATATATGGTGCAGCGTTTTTATCGGTAAATTTTAAAATCGTATTTACCTTTTGTGTATTGTTCTCTGTGGTGTAAGTGTAGTTCGCTTTTGTAAATACTTTGTTTGCCCAGGCATTGCCGATCTTTATTGTTTTCTCGTAAAAGAATTTTGACCCTGCATTGCGCATCCAATTAGTATAAGCCCTTATTCTGTAATTACCCTCGCTTAAAGAGTCGGGGAGCTTAAAATCTCCTAATGAAATGCCACTTGTTAAAGGAAGAAGTAGTTGTTTCTTAATGGAATCTGATTCGTTAATTAGCTCTACATATAAGATGTTGCTGATGGCAGAAGGGTGATTGGTAAAGGTGTTGATCACATACGCTTTAAACCAGATATCGTCACCTATGGCATAATAGGGTTTATCTAAATGAAGGTGTACTTTTTCTTGAAGGTTTTTCTGATTGTAGCTATCCATTTTCTTAAGCAACAACGAAAATGGATCGTCTTCCATTTTAAAGGAGGCGAAAATTGATAAACCTGCGAGCAGAAAGAGTGTTAATATATATTTGGTTTTCATGGAGATAAGATTAACCTAATAAAGCCTCAATATACGAGTATTACGGCTTTATTAAAATTTATTCTTCCACATCATGCTTTCTACTGGTTTGGTGGTTTTATTATTGTATTTAGCATTGTTTTTGGTGTTGTACATGGTGGCAATTTCGCCCTCAACCATGAAATAGATGAGTTGCCCAATAGGCATGCCTGGATAAATTCTTACCGGTTGAGAGCAGGATATTTCCAGGGTCCAGGTATTGCAAAAGCCTACATCGCCTTTACCAGCGGTAGCATGAATATCTATCCCTAAACGGCCTGTGCTTGATTTTCCTTCTAAAAAGGGTACGTGGGCATGAGTTTCTGTGTATTCAAGGGTTACGCCAAGGTATAGCGTCCCAGGTTGTAAAACGAAGCCATCTTTAGGTATTTCAAAATGTTCAATGGTGTTGTGCTTTTTTGCATCCAATACGCGGTCATTATAAGTTGCCAGGTATTTGCCCAAATGCACGTCGTAAGAGTTAGTGCCTAAACAATCTGCAGTAAAGGGCTCAATAATAATCGTACCTTTTTCTATTTCTTCAAGTATACGTTTGTCCGATAGTATCATTTATTAAGATTTCGCTAAAATTATGATTAATTTAAGATACTTTTACCATTGAATTCCAAAATAGAGATGCCAATCGTTTATAATAAAAATATTGATGATCAAACCATACTGGCTGTATGGAAGATACAAGAAACTGAAGCGGAATTAACTGCAGGCTTGCAATTAAAACAGCATGAAGTTGATTTCCTGTTTTCCTTAAATAACGGTAAGCGTTTATTGCACTGGCTAAGCACCCGCTTGTTGTTGAGGACCATGCTTAAAACTAATGAATACATTGATTGTAGAATGGATGAGCACGGTAAACCTTACCTGGTAAATATGCCGTATGAAATTTCTTTAAGCCATTCTTATGATTATGCCGCTGTAATGATTAGCAAGGATAAAAAGGTTGGTGTTGATATCGAATTGATTAAGGAGAAAATTCAACTTATTAAGAAAAAGTTCTTATCTGTAGAAGAGTTGCAACAAGTGGATTTAGATACCAGTACGGATGGATTGTATGTGTGCTGGTGTGTGAAAGAGGCCATATATAAATGGAATGGCAGAAAAGGGCTGGAGCTAAAAAAAGATATTTACATAAAAGCTTTTGCATTACAAGATACTGGAGCTGTGGATGCTGTAGTGAGTTTGCCTATGGGCAAGCAGGCATTGTTGGCCAATTACTTCAAGACTGATGATGGTTACATGCTAGCTTATATAATGGCTTAATTTTGTAAAAGATGAATAAAGAAGTGAAATATGAAGACTGGGGATTGATTAATTACCAGCAGGCTTGGGATAGGCAAGAAGAAGTTTTTAAAGCTACGGTAGCGGTTAAGACGGAAAATCGCACCCATCATACCACCTGTAAAACGCCAAATGTACTGGTGTTTTGCGAACATTCACATGTATATACTTTAGGCAAAAGTGGCCTGCCTGAAAACTTGCTCCTGGATGAAAAAGGTCTTGAAGAAAAGCACGCTACTTATTATAAAATTAACCGAGGTGGAGATATTACCTACCATGGTCCGGGTCAAATTGTGGGTTACCCAATCCTTGATCTTGATAATTTCTTTACAGATATACACTTATACCTGCGTACTTTAGAAGAAGCCGTTATTTTAACGTTAAAAGATTACGGAATTGAAGCCGGGCGTTATGCTGGATTTACAGGGGTCTGGTTAGATGCTGATAATGAAAAAGCTCGTAAAATTTGTGCCCTTGGCGTAAGGTGTAGTCGTTGGGTTACCATGCATGGCTTCGCCTTTAATGTAAATACCGACCTCGATTATTTCAAAAATATCATTCCCTGCGGTATCGATGATAAAGCCGTTACTTCCATGAAAAATGAATTAGGTTATGATTTACCTATGGAGGATGTTAAATTGAAATTAAGAGGTCATATTGTTGCGCTTTTTGGGATGACGATAGTTTAGGATGCCCTTTTTTAACATTCAGGTAAACTGAGCGGGATGTTCGTTGCCAGTCCACCATCAGAAGTTTCCTTGTATTTAGAGTTCATGTCTAAAGCGGTTTCCCACATGGTATTTACGACTGCATCTAAACTTACTTTTGCCTTGTCAGGGTTGCTCTGCAGTGCCAGCTGACTAGCGGTAATGGCTTTTATGGCACCCATAGTATTACGTTCAATGCAAGGAATCTGGACAAGGCCACCAATAGGATCACAGGTTAAACCCAAATGGTGTTCCATTGCAATCTCTGCTGCCATCAATACTTGTCGTTGTGACCCGCCCTTACACTCTGTTAATGCCGCGGCAGCCATAGCTGATGATACGCCAATTTCTGCCTGACAACCGCCCATAGCTGCAGATATTGTTGCGCCCTTTTTAAAGATACTTCCTATTTCTGAAGCGCAGGCAATGAACTGAATGATTTTTTCATCGCTATAACCATCGCAAAAGGCTATATAATATTGCAAAACAGCAGGTATTACTCCTGCAGCACCATTAGTTGGCGCGGTTACTATTCTTCCAAAAGAAGCATTTTCTTCATTAACGGCCAAGGCAAAACAACTTACCCAGTCCAGAATGTAATTGAAGTTTTGACCGCCATTTCTAATGGCCATTATCCAGCTTTTGTAATCACTGTAAGGCTGGTCGCCGATTAATCTTTTATTTAATGCTGCAGCACGACGACCAACGTTTAAGCCACCGGGTAGATAACCGGTAGTATGACAGCCTCTGTATGTACATTCTTTCATCACTTGAAAATGCTGCAGAATCCCGGCTTCAGTAGCTTGTTCCGTTCTCCAGGCTGATTCATTTTCCATCACTACTCCAGAAACTTTCAACCCCGTAGTAAGGCACCAATGCAATAAATCGGCTGCTTTTTCAATAGGGAATGGTAAATCTACCTGCTTTTTTTTTCTTCCGTCTTCACCTTCTTTAACAACAAAACCACCACCTATTGAATAGTATGTTTCAGAAAAGGCTTTACCCGTGGTTAAAAAGGCCTGAAAGGTAACTGCATTTGGGTGGAAAGGTAAACTTTCCTGGAAAAGAAAAAGGAAGTCGTTCTCAAAATCAAAATGAGTTTTGTGCTTCCCATTAAGGTGCAATTCCTGCTGGTGTTTAATGCTTTCTATGGTAGAATCAATAGCATTAACATCAAAAGTGACGGGATCTGCGCCACTCATTCCTAATAAAATGGCAATGTCAGTGCCGTGACCCTTACCAGTTTTAGCTAGGGAGCCATAAAGCAGTATTTTTACCTGCTCCACCTGCTCCAGGATATTATTTTCTTGCAGGGCTTCGATAAATTGCTGAGCGGCTCTCCATGGACCTAATGTGTGTGAGCTGGATGGGCCCACCCCAATTTTAAAAATATCAAACACAGAGATCTGTTCCCTTTCCATAGTGCAAAGCTAAGCGTTTTAAAGGTTGTTTTAATCCTTAAATAGTAATAATGCTTTATCTCAGAAAGGGTCGGGTTTGACTCTGGGCCCTTAAAAATCGAAAGCTAATATTTTATGATCTCCCAGCATGCGGTTTACAAACTTCTCATGGTTTTTTGGACTGCCAACAGCAATCCATGTTCCACTAATCTTGCCCTCGCGTAACTGCTGTTTACCCCGTATGAACTTTAATTTTGAAAATTTAATGTATTCTTCATATTTATTTAGGTTTTCATTTTCGAAAGCTATTACAATCCGATATACGCGTTTGGTATAGCGGCGTTCTACAACTTCTTCTACATAAGGAAAGGTTAACAGTGAGGTAAGCACGATAACAGTTACGGCTACTGCCTGCACATAATAACCAGCACCAATGGCCATCCCGATGGCCGCAACAATCCAGATTACACTAGCGGTAGTTAATCCTTTAACCTGGTTGTCATCTTTAAAAATGACACCAGCACCCAGAAAACCTATGCCTGTAACAATGTTAGAGGCAATGCGGTCATGGCTTCCCATACCAATTTTAATGGAAAGAATGGTAAACAAGGTTGAACCCAGGCCCATCATGATGAGGGTTTTTAAACCAGCTTGTTTGCTTCTGAATTCTCTTTCAGCGCCAATCAATCCGCATAATAAAATAGCGAGTAAAAATTTATTGACTTCACTGGTCGTTATGTAATTGTTATTTAGCAGCATCGTTGTCAAATCCATACCCTAAAATAACGAAAATTTAAGCACAAAAAAAGGGTGCCGGAAATTTCGGCACCCTTTTTAATAAATAAATAATAAGGCTGGAATTACATCATTCCACCCATGCCACCACCACCCATAGGAGGCATGCCAGCACCGGCTGATTTATCTTCAGGCTCATCAGCTAATACGCATTCAGTTGTTAACAACATGGCTGCAATAGAAGCTGCGTTTTCTAATGCTACACGACCAACTTTAGTTGGGTCAATAACACCAGCAGCAATTAAGTTTTCATAAACATCAGTACGGGCATTGTAGCCGTAGTCACCTTTACCTTCTTTAACTTTTTGAACTACGATAGAACCTTCAATACCTGCGTTTTCACAGATTTGACGTAAAGGCTCTTCGATAGCACGTTTAACGATAGCGATACCAGTAGTTTCATCCTCATTAGCACCTTTTAAGCCTTCTAAGGCTTCAATAGCACGAATGAAAGCAACACCGCCGCCAGCAACAATACCTTCTTCAACCGCAGCACGGGTTGCATGTAAAGCATCATCAACACGGTCTTTTTTCTCTTTCATTTCCACTTCAGAAGCTGCACCTACATAAAGAACTGCAACACCGCCAGCTAATTTAGCCAAACGCTCTTGTAATTTTTCTTTATCGTAGTCAGATGTAGTCGTTTCAATCTGAGCTTTAATCTGGTTAACACGAGCTTTGATATCTTCAGTTTTACCTGCACCGTTGATCATTGTTGTATTGTCTTTATCAACAACAACTTTCTCTGCTGTACCTAAATAAGAAAGTTCAGCATTTTCTAATTTATAACCTCTTTCTTCAGATATAACCGTACCACCTGTTAAGATAGCGATATCTTCCAACATTGCTTTTCTACGGTCGCCAAAACCAGGTGCTTTAACAGCAACAACTTTCAGTGAGCCACGGATTTTATTTACTACTAAAGTAGCTAATGCTTCTCCGTCTAAATCTTCGGCAATGATTAGTAAAGGTTTACCAGTTTGAACTTGTTTTTCTAAGATCGGCAACAATTCTTTCATATTGCTGATTTTTTTGTCGTAAATTAAAATGTATGGGTTTTCTAATTCCGCATCCATTTTATCTGCGTTGGTTACAAAATAAGGAGA
This sequence comes from Pedobacter sp. CG_S7, assembly GCF_040544395.1. Classification (NCBI taxonomy): domain Bacteria; kingdom Pseudomonadati; phylum Bacteroidota; class Sphingobacteriia; order Sphingobacteriales; family Sphingobacteriaceae; genus Pedobacter; species Pedobacter sp. CG_S7. The sequence continues at coordinate 172,758 of NZ_JBEONS010000002.1, forward strand.
TAAATAACCACGGTCAAATTGCATACCTTCTACTGTTTTTACTTCAGTTTCAGTACCTTTTGCTTCTTCAACAGTAATTACACCATCTTTACCTACTTTACCCATTGCTTCTGCAATTAGAGAACCAATAATCTCATCATTATTTGCTGAAATAGAAGCAACTTGTTTGATTTTGTTATTGTCTTCACCTACAGTTTGAGATTGTGCTTTCAGGTTTTCTACAATTACAGCAACCGCTTTATCTATACCACGTTTCAAATCCATTGGATTTGCTCCAGCAGCAACATTTTTAATGCCGGCAGTAACAATAGCTTGTGCTAATACTGTAGCAGTTGTAGTTCCATCACCTGCAATATCAGCAGTTTTAGAAGCAACTTCTTTGACCATTTGAGCACCCATGTTTTCGATAGGATCTCTTAGTTCGATTTCTTTTGCTACTGTAACACCATCTTTAGTGATGGATGGAGAGCCAAATTTTTTATCGATAATAACGTTACGTCCTTTAGGGCCCAAAGTTACTTTTACCGCATTGGCCAAAATATCAACACCTCTTTTCAGGGCGTCTCGCGCTTCTACATTATATTTTACTTGTTTTGACATTTTTCAGATTTTTTTAATTTTTAACGTTTAAAGGGTTGGATCTTAAAAGCAATTAAAGAATTGCATAAAGGTCAGATTCACGCATGATTAAATACTCTTTACCTTCGTAAGTAATTTCAGTACCACCATATTTACCATATAATACCTGGTCTCCTGCTTTAACGCTTAATGGAATAAGGTTTCCAGTTGCCTCAGCATATTTACCAGGGCCTACTGCAACAATTATTCCTTGCTGAGGTTTTTCTTTAGCAGTATCAGGGATATAGATACCCGAAGCTGTTTTTTCTTCGGCAGGAGCAGCTTCAACAACTACTCTATCTGCAATGGGTTTAAGGTTTAAAGCCATAACTTATTGTTAAATTTTAATTTAAATTAAATATACAAACGTATTAACTAACAACCCTTCATCAGTTTTTATGCCAAGCCTTATTCCTTTGCCAAATTAACACCGCCATGGCAGCTAAACGTTTGTTGATTGTAAGTTTTGTGTCAGAGTGTCAGCAAACAAAAGCCCGCTAAGCAGGATGCTTAACGGGCTTCAAATGTTTTGTACTTTACAACTATTAAGGTTTCTGAGTTGCAGGAGGCGTAGTATTTGCTGGTGCCTGATTAATTGGTGAAGGCGTAGGAGTCTTGTCTAGTTGCTCTTGAATTTTCGAAGGACCGTTTCCAGTGGTTCCTGTTTTGGACATCATGGTAATAGACAAGGTAATCACTACTACCAAAGTTAAAAGTACCCAGGTGCCTTTTTCTAAAACGTCACCTGTACGTTGAACACCAAACATGTTAGTTCCTCCTGATGCACCGGCAGCTAAACCGCCACCCTTAGGGTTTTGTATTAACACAAATAGGCCTAAGGCAACGCAAACGATGATCAATAAAATAATTAAAAAAATCATATAGGTTATGTAGTTAAATTTTCTTTTCTAAAGATTGGATAAGGTCGGCAAAGTAACGGCTTTTTTCCGGAAACTTCAAACTTAATTTATGATAAGTCTCTATTGCCTTGTGATAAAGCATTTGTTCGATATAAATCTTTGCCAATGTTTCTGAAACAACGTCATTACGGTCTTCTGCACTTTTCTTAGCCTTATTTTCGTTGTCGATTTGTTCTGGCTTCGGCGGACTAATCTGTGGTGCTCTTTTCAGAAATCCGTTAACAATTTCCGTTTCTTTGGCATCCACGTGTTTGCCTTGTGGGGTATTATTTATCACTTCTTCAGCATTAAACGGACTTTGAATATGGAAGATGTGCTCTACATATTGTTGTTGAAGTTCTCCACTTTCATTATTTCTAACCGTTACATATGGTTGAAAAATAGCCTGATGCTCTTTTCTTGTTTTTTTTAGCCACCATAAGAATGAATATGGCAAAGTGTCATCATCGTAATTGCTTACACTGACTGGATTTTCCCGTTCTTTTTCTGGGTTTTCAATTTTATCTGGAATCTCCTCCTTAGTTTCTTCCTTGAGCGGCCCCTTAACGTATTCTCTAATTTCTTCAGTAGCAAAGTTCTCTTCAAGTAAAAAAGCATCCTCAGTAGAAGCTATGTTTGATGAAAAATTTTCTGAGGATGATGCTGTCTGAGGGAGTTCTGTTTCAAAAACATTTGTTTGAAGGTTTGCAACCTGGGTATTCGCTTCAAATGCAGCTTCGTCAACTGGCTCCAAAACAACCTTAGTAGTTGATTCCAAATGATGTTCAGAAATGTCAAATTCTAAAGCAGTCGCTCGTTCCGTTTGTTGCAGTATTTTATGTAGTAAAGCGCCGTTGGAATGCAAAGACGCAGCAGTTAAAGCACTCGCTTTTGTTGGATTTGCTTTGGCAAGTAAAAGGTGCAGTGGCTCGAAAAAAGGAAATTTACTTGAAAGATCTTCTAATAAAGAAATGTCTTGCATCTCCACCTGATAGGGTTTAGCCAGCAATATTGAAATTCTTTCTTTATTTACCATTGTGCAAAAGCCCTGTTAAAAACATCCTCGGTTATCATTACGTTAATATCCTTGATCAATTGTGGCTCAAGAGACTGTAAGCTTTGTCCGTTTAGCGCAAAATCTTTGGACCTGGAAAAACTCTCTTCAAAGCTTTGTTTAGGATTGAGGTTGTTTGTATATTTTGCACTTACCGTGATGGTAAGTTTACTGGATCCTGCGGTAAACTGTTTATTGTCTGTTAATGAAACAGGACTGATGTTATAGTTTGTAATTCTTCCTTCAATAGTGGCATCAGCATCACCTTGTGTTAAACTTAGCCGTGTTTGCGATCTGATGCGGTTTTTTAAATCTTCCGTAAACTGTTGGCTCAAATAAGGAACCACCAGTTGTGCGTTGTTTTCGAAAAAATCAACCTTAAGGGTTTTCATTTCCGGAGGTATGGAAGCCCCATTGAATTTAATGGAACAAGAATTAAAGGTGACCATGATCACCAGCAATAAAAAGGTTAATCTTTTCATGGTTAATTTAAGTTCAGTTCTTTAATTTTTCTATATAATGTTCGTTCCGAAATCCCAAGTTCCTGTGCGGCAAATTTACGCTTACCTTTATGTTTCTTTAGCGCCTTTTTAATCAAATCTGATTCCTTATCAATTAAAGATAACGATTCTTCCACTTCTTCCGCATCATGGGCATAATTATATTCTGCAGGATTATTCGATGTTTGCTTTTTAATGGTTAGTGTTTGCTCCATTCCAGAGCCTAAATCTGCGTCCTGATATAATTGGTTTATATAATGAGGGTTGTCAGCAATGATGTGAGAGGTATTACCGCCACTTTGAATAATTTCTGCAACCAGCTTCTTTAGGTCCATCATGTCCTTTTTCATATCGAAAAGCACCTTGTAAAGAATATCCCTTTCGGTAAAATCTTCCTTATTATGTTGACCGCTCACCATAGGTAAATTTGATGCACTTTCGTTCGGAATATAATTCAGCAAAGCTTGTGCGGTAACATTTCTTTCTTTTTCCAGTACGCAAATCTGTTCGGCAATATTTTTTAACTGCCTTACATTTCCTGGCCAGCTGTAATTGCTAAGGATTTGTATGGCTTCGGGTTCCAATTGTATGCCCGGGCTACGGTATTTGTCACTAAAATCTGCAGAGAATTTTCTAAACAGCAGGTAAATATCTTCCTTACGTTCGTGCAGTGCGGGTATTCTAAGTGGAACGGTATTTAAGCGATAATAAAGGTCTTCCCGAAACTTTCCGGATTTCACCCTGTTATAAACATCCACATTAGTAGCTGCAATAATTCTAACATCGGTTTTTTGAACTTTAGAAGAACCTACCCTTAAATACTCACCGCTTTCCAAAATTCTTAATAAGCGCGCTTGTGTACCTACAGGGAGTTCAGCAACTTCATCTAAAAAGATGGTGCCACCATTTGCGACTTCAAAATAACCCTTACGTGCCTCATGGGCTCCAGTAAAAGAGCCTTTTTCATGGCCGAACAACTCAGAATCGATGGTTCCTTCGGGAATGGCACCGCAATTAACTGCAATAAAAGCACCATGTTTTCTGGTACTCATTTGATGTATTATATGTGAAAAAACTTCCTTTCCACTACCACTTTCTCCTGTTATCAAAACAGACATATCGGTAGGTGCAACTTGTCTTGCGGTATCTATAGCCCGGTTTAAAAGAGGGGACCCCCCAATAATACCAAAGCGGTTTTTAATGTCTTGTATATCCATATTTAATCTGCTATTCTGCCCAATAAAGTAGCTGATGTACAACGCTCAATAATTACATTTACATATTGACCGGGTTTGATTTTTTCTGTAGCTGGAAAAACAACCATAGCATTCTGGTCACTTCGGCCACAATAATCTTTGTCTGATTTCTTAGATACACCTTCTACTAAAATCCTTACACTTTTACCAACACTTTCTTGTAAACGACGTAAAGACCATTCCTGTTGTTTCACCAAAATTTCACTCAGGCGGCGTTTTTTTATTTCTGGAGATATGTCATCTGGCAGTTTCCTGGCTGCCAGCGTGCCTGGTCTTTCAGAATAGCTAAAAGTAAAGGCAAAATCATAACCTACATAGTCCATCATGCTTAAGGTTTCTTGGTGCTCTTCTTCCGTTTCAGAGCAAAATCCTGCGATGATGTCTGAAGAGATGGCACAATTTGGAATTATTTTCCTTACCGCATCGATGCGGTTAATATACCACTCGCGAGTATAGGTGCGGTTCATCAATTCCAATACCCTTGAGCTGCCCGATTGTACTGGCAGGTGAATATAATTACAAATATTATCGTATTTGGCGATGGTATATAAAACCTCGTTTGTAATGTCTTTAGGATGAGAAGTAGAAAAGCGAATCCTCAAATCTGAACTCACTAAAGCAACTTTTTCAAGTAATTGAGCAAAGTTCACCTCTATGGCAGCGTCTTCATCAGCATCAGCACTTTTCCATTTGTATGAATCTACATTTTGTCCAAGTAAGGTAACTTCTTTGTACCCTTTGTCAACTAAATCATGTGCTTCAGCTAAAATAGAATGGGGATCCCTGCTTCGTTCGCGACCCCTGGTAAAAGGAACAACGCAGAAAGAACACATGTTATCGCATCCGCGCATAATAGAAATAAAAGCAGTGATGCCATTTCCATTTAAACGAACCGGACTTATATCTGCATAAGTTTCTTCCCTTGATAAAAGCACATTGATAGCTTTATGGCCATCTTCTACTTGATTCAATAGTTGGGGCAAATCGCGGTAAGCATCTGGTCCAACCACTACATCAACCAGTTTTTCTTCTTCTAGGAATTTTGATTTCAACCGTTCGGCCATACAGCCCAAAACACCAACAATCAATTTAGGGTTACGGCGTTTTTCTGCACCAAATTGCGACAAACGGTTTCTCACCCGCTGTTCTGCATTTTCCCTGATGGAGCACGTATTAATAAACACTACATCAGCCTCTTTATAATCAGCGGTAGTTTCAAATCCGTCATCTTTTAAAATAGAAGCAACGATTTCGCTATCTGCAAAATTCATTTGGCAACCATAACTTTCAATATAAAGCTTTTTACCGTTACGCTTTAAAGGTGAATCTAAAATTAAAGCCTCACCCTGGCGTCCTTCATCATGTGTCTTATCCGTTGGCTGTAAATCAATCATATATAGTTACTATTTTATGGGACTTCAAAAATACATAAATATATTTACAAATGACAAAGTGGCAGAGATATTGTATTGTGTATTTTACAAAAAAATGGTATGATTCAAAATAATGTTGGTTTAAATAAGGTATGGAAATGGGTGATTGGAATTTTTCTTTTTTTAATTATCCTTTTTGGAAGTGCCGCACTTTACTTAAGTGCAAAATGGAAGCCTCTGCTGAGTGAAAAGATCAAAGCTAGCGTGTATGATGGCTCACATCACCTTTACAAAATAGATTTTAAAGATATTCACCTTAACCTGCTTACTAGTAGTGCTACGCTGGATAGTGTAACCCTGATACCTGATACTGCTGTATTTGATGCTTTAAAAAAAATCAAACTCGCACCAGCCTATTTGATGCAATTAAACTTAGACCAGTTGCAGTTTAGTGGAGTAGGAATTTTAACGACTTATTTTAAAAAGAAGTTAGACATGAAGGCTGTTATTCTGAATAAGCCTTCTATTACTTTAATTCATCACAACGTTGAGAAAAGACCGGATACAATTGTTGGCCAAAAGACACTTTATGAGCAAATATCAAAGACATTAAAATCCATTAGGGTGCGGAAAATCAATATTATAGCTGCAGATTTTACTTATATTAATGGCGATAATGGAAAAAAGCAACATGCTATAAAACATTTAAATGTTAGTGTGGACGATTTCCTTTTAGATTCCCTTTCTCAAACTGATACCTCACGTATTTATTATACAAAAGATATTTCTTTTGAGCTGATTGACTATAAATCTTTAAGCAAAGATAAGATGTATACCTTTAAAGCTGATACAATTACCGGGTCAGTAAAGGGAAAGAAGCTTCATGTGAATGGCTTTTATATGTTGCCAAAGTATGCCGATTTGGCTTTTACCCGGAAATATAAAACACAAAAAGACCGTTATGATTTGAAATTTAAAAAAATGAACTTCAGTGGTATTGATTTGGTTAAGTTAAACCAGGAAGGCAGTCTCCATGCCCAGTCCCTAACATTAGGCCCGGCTAAAGTCGCTGTTTTTTTGAGTCGAGAAATGCCTCCCCCGCCAATTGACAAGGGAAAAAATTATCCTCATCTTGCTTTACAAAGGTTGCCTTTACAGTTGCATATTGATACCGTAAAAATTAACAACATTCACGTAGCCTATACAGAATACAACCCAATCACTCAAAAAAGAGGAACGGTGGACCTGGAGAATTTAAATGGAACTATCCTCAATGTGACCAATGATTCCTTGCAGTTAACGAAAAATAACCATGCCATCGCTAATTTAAGTGCTCGAATTATTAAAGCTGCCCAAATTAACATCCATTTAAATTTGAACCTGACATCAAAAAACGGCGCATTTAGTTACAGTGGTAAAATCGGTCCGATGAATATGACTGCTTTAAATCCAGTATCTAAATCGCTCGGACTCGTTAAAATAGAGCAAGGAAAAGTGCAAAAGGCAGATTTCAATATTAAGGGTAATTTGCAGGGCTCCCGAGGAACCGTGCGGTTTTACTATACTAATTTAAAAGTTGCCCTGCTAAAAGAAGGTGAAGATGGCGAGGCGACCAAAAAGAAAGGCTTTTTATCTTTTTTAGCTAATACGATTGTCATTAAACATAATAATCCATCCAAAGGGGAAGATGTGCGTGTAGCAGAAGTTAACTTCAAAAGAACCCATGCTGCCTCTTTTTTCAACCTGTTGTGGAAAAGTGTTTTTATGGGTATCCGTGAAACTATCGGAATAGGTGTGGTACCCATAAAGGGCCCTGAAAAAGCCTATGATAAAGTATCCGAAAAAAAGCAGGAACGTCAGGAAAAGCGCCAGGAAAGAAAAGAAGAGCGTATAAAAGAAAAGAAAAAAAAGGCCGATAAAAAAACAACTAAGGCTTAATAGCTACAAAATTGTATATTGTAATAGTTTTGCTTGCTGCCTATGCTTAAAAATCTCTATAAAACGCACCAATTTTTCAAATGGCTGGTCATCATTGCCGCATGTTTTTTGCTCGTTTTTGGTTCTGTATCGCTTTATATAAATTTTAGGGTAAAACCTATTCTAGCGAAACAACTAAAAGCGCTGGTCTCGAATTCAACCAACAACCTTTATAGCATTCAGTTTTCTGGTATAAGCGTTAATTGTCTCACTGGTGATGCAAACCTGAATAATGTTAAGTTTTTTCCTGATACCAATGTTCTACGAGCATTGATCTCCTCAAAATCGGCACCCAATAATGTCTATTATATACAATTAAAAAAACTTTCCATCCATAATGTTCATCCTTTGCGGGTTTTCAGGAGTAAAAAGTTGAATATCGATGAGATAGATGTACTGCGTCCTAAAATCACGATGGTTAACAAGCAATATGCTTATAACGAAAACAAGCCTCCCAGGCCCGTTCAATCACCTTATAACTTTATCTCTAAATTTTTGAAGGAAGTTCGGGTGGCCACTATAAATTTTAGGGAAATCAATTTCAAATACATCAATCATAACCAGTCTATCCCTATTATTGATTCACTGGAAAATTTAAACATAACACTTCAAGATTGGTTGATTGATTCAAAATCTGCTGAAGATACAACCAGGTTTTATTTATTAAAAGAGCTGACGTTGCAGCTGAGTGATTACTCTTATGCTACTTCAGACAGCCTCTACCATGTGAAGGCCAGTGAAATTAACTTTACCGGGACTACTGGTGCACTGAACATTAAGAAACTTGCTTTAGTGCCCAGATACAGTGAAATGGAATTCGCCAAGAAAATCGGCTTTGCGAAAGACCGCTTTAACATACAGCTCAGTAATGTTAATTTTAAAGGCATCGACTTTCCATTATTTGTTAAAAAGCTGGAGTTTTACGCTACGGAGATGAACATCAGGGATGGGAATTTTGCTGTATTTAACAACAATGCATTGCCTAGTATTCAGTCCGATAAAACCGGCCATTTTCCGCATCAGTTATTGCAGCAATTACAATCTAAAATCACGATAAAAAAACTGAATCTTTCAAATATTGATATTAGTTATACAGAATATGACCGCGATAGCAAGCAGAAAGGAAAGGTTACTTTTGAAAAAACTTCTGGTACGGTGGCTAATATTACTAACAACTTAAAAGCAACCGAGGTAAATCCAATCATGAAGGCCAATTTTAGTACTCTAATGATGGGACAGGGCAGGTTGGATACGCAGTTTGATTTTAACCTTATTTCTACAAATGGTAATTTTTCTTATTCTGGTGAATTGCATGGCTTAAATGGTTCAACACTCAATAGTGTAACTAAGCCTCTTGGGCTGGTGCATATCAAAAATGGCATGGTTAAAAAGTTGACTTTCCATATCAAAGCTAATAAATATAAGGCGTTAGGTGATCTGGAATTCAGGTATAATGACCTGGCCATTGCTTTGTTGAAAAAAGAAGTTGGAAAACCTGGGTTAAGCAGGCAAGGACTTTTGTCGTTCCTAGCCAATCAGCTTATCATTAATCCCGATAACCCGAATAAGAGAGGTGTGTTTACGGCTGCAAAAATAGCTTACGATCGCAAACCTAGCCGTTCTTTTTTTAACTTTATCTGGAAATCCCTTTTTCAGGGAATTAGGTATAGCGTAGGTGTTACTCCACAGAAAGAAGCACAAATCAAGGCGCAGGTTGCTAAGTTCGAAAAAATGAAAGTCGATCGGGATAAGCGAAAGGTCCTTAGAGAAAAAAGAAGACAAAAGAAGAAATAAAAATAAAAAGCCGACATTGGAAAAGATGCCGGCTTATCAATCATTATTTCAACAATTCTTCAGGTACAGGTTTTTCAAGCAGTGTTTTGTAATAAAAACGTATCCTTTCAGACCTGTCATGAGTACTTTTCACCCCGCCCCAGCCATGTCGGCCACCAGGATAAATCATGAGTTCAAAATGCTTGTTTAAGTCTTGCATTTTATCCACCAGTTGTATGGTGTTTTGCATGTGCACATTATCATCCATGTCGCCATGCATAATGCGCAGTAAGCCTTTGTATTGGTCTGCATAAGTTAATACAGATGCATTTTTATAACCTTCCGGGTTTTCTTGTGGGGTGTCCATAAAACGTTCGGTATAATGACTGTCATACAACTCCCAGCTGGTAACAGGTGCACCAGCATAGCCAAAATCAAATACCTCAGCACCATAAGTTAAAGCCATGCAAGTCATATATCCCCCATAACTATGTCCGGTAATCAATAATTTTGAAGGGTCAACCCATGGTTGTGCTTTCAGCCATTTGCCTGCTGTCATGTAATCCTTCATTTCCCATTTGCCTAAATTGCGATGCATTAAGGCCACTCCTGCTTTACCAAACTGACCAGAAGCACGATGATCAACCGCAATTTGAACAATCCCTTCATTAGCCCACCATTGGTTTGCAGTTCCTTTCCAGGTATTGGTAACAGTACCAGCATTTGGGCCACCATAAATACTAAAGATTACGGGATATCTTTTAGTTTGATCGAAATCAGTAGGGTAAGTAATCACGGCAGGTAAATCATAACCATCAGCAGAAGGAATGGTGATCATTTCTGTTTTACCAAAGGCATACTGTTTAAAATCAGCTGATTTGCTGTCAGCAAGTTCCTTGATCACTTTACCATTGTTATCTACCAGCGCTCTTTTTGGTGGCGTAGTTACATTAGAATAGGTTGTAATAAATTTCTTTCCTGAAGGAGCAAGTACTACCTGGTGGGTATAATCACCAAAAGTTAAACGTTTCAAGTTTTTACCATTGTAATTTACCCTGTATAAGTCCGTACGGGTCGAAGCTTCTTTACGGGCCATAAAGTAAATGACCTTTCGTTGCTCGTCAACTTTTAAAAGAGTGGTTACTTGCCATTTTCCACTGGTCAGCGGATTAACCAATTTTCCGGCAAGAGTATATAAATAGAAATGTGCCCATCCAGTTTTATCACTTTTAAGTATATAGTGCTTATTATCTTTAAGGTATTCAATGCGGCCGCTATAATCAAGGTCTATCCATGAAGTTTGTTTTTCATCATAGATCTCTTTTTTAGTTCCGTTTAAAGGATTAACCGCGTAGAACTTTAAGTTCTCCTGTCCACGGTCTATCCACTGCACCATCATACTGCTGCTGTCGAAACTCCAGTACGGAGTGCCAAAGTACTGGTCCGTTTTTTCATTAAAATCTGCCCAAATTACTTTGCCACCGGCGGCAGGAACAAAACCTATTCGCACTTCAGGATTAGGATCTCCGGCCTTCGGGTAACGTGTTTTCTCGGTATAGCCATGCTGACCAGTAGAACCATTGATAGGGAACATGGGGACTTTTGTGTCGTCAAAGCGCATGAAACTAAGTTTTTTACTATCCGGCGACCACCAGAAAGCTTTATATTTTGTTGGTCTGCCTAATATTTCTTCAAAATAAACCCAGGAAGAATAGCCATTATAAATGACATCAGTAGCATCAGTAGTATACCTTATTTCCTTTCCTGTAGCCACATCAACCGCATAAAGGTCATTGTTGCGAGTAAAAGCAACATATTTTCCATCAGGAGATAATGTAGGGTTCTTTTCCTCTTCTACATTATTTGTTAGGCGTTTAGCCGGCTGACTGCCATATTGAATAAATACATCATTTTCGTTAACCATTACTTCTACATCACTTTTTGGAGGTGGAGTGTAGGCAACTTTAACTCCTGTATTGATATCGACCGACTGCAGGTTACGGGTTCTAAAATTTGACTCTAGGTAGTGGTCTTCATCACTCCATCCCGAAATAGGGTTTAAATTAGTGGTAATAGCAGGTTGGCCACCAAAAGTTTGCTGCTGATTAAGTTTTTTTAACTGGGCATGAACAGTGAAATTACAGCAAAATGCTGCGGCAAAACAAAGTAATTTAAATTTATTCATCGGTGTAAAATTATTTTGGGATGTTAAAAAACCTAGGGAAGTTACGGATTGTAAAGATTTTTTGAAAATTGTATGCTGAGTTGTTACGTAAAGAGAAAGGCGCCTGGTTCAAGGCGCCTCTCAAAAAATCATCAATGCAAGCACGATGTAAACATTAAGAATACTATTTACAATACCCAGTTCCAGCCAAATTTATCAGGAGCCAAACCATAACGGATGTCGTTCAAAGTTTTTGCAATTCCTTTAGAGATGCTGCGGGTTTCTGGATCTGCTAAAATATATAATTTGCCGTGATAACTGATTTCACCTATCGGCGTTACTGTTGCGGCAGTACCTGCAGCAAAAGCATCAGTTAAAGTGCCATTTTTTATACCTTCAATTATTTCTTTAATACTGATACGTCTTTCTTCAACTTCAATACCAGCTTCTTTAGCCAAATGAATAATGGTGTCGCGGGTAACCCCATCTAACACTGTACTTCTAATAGAAGGCGTAACCAGTTTGCCGTCGATAACGAAAATTAAATTGGCCGTACCCGCTTCTTCAATATATTCATGAGTTGCAGAATCTGTCCAAATCAATTGATCAAAACCTTCTTTAGCTGCTTCGGCAAAAGGAAATATGGAGCGGCCATAATTGCCAGCAGTTTTAGCGTAACCCACACCACCTTCATCAGCACGTGTAAATTCCGTTTCAATTTTAACTTTTAGCGGCTTGCTGTAATAAGGCCCTGTAGGGGTGGTTAATATAGCAAATGTATATTTATCTGAGGCTTTAACTCCCAGGTAAGGGTCTGTAGCAAACATTACCGGACGAAGGTAAAGGGAATATCCATCCTGATTAGGCACCCATTTTTCATCAATTTTAATTAATTCAACAATACCCTGCATGAAAATCTCTTTGGGGATGGTAGGCATAGCCATACGTACTGCAGATTTATTAAAGCGTTGAAAGTTTTTATCGCCTCTAAATACACTGATCTTACCATCAGCCTGGCGATAAGCCTTCATGCCTTCAAAAATTGCCTGACCATAATGCAGGGCAGAAATAGCCGGGCTCATCGGTATTGGACCAAAGGGTAAAACCTGTAAATTAGACCATACTCCATTTTCATATTCTGCAATAAACATGTGGTCTGAAAACACTTTACCAAAAGGTAAATCAGAAAAATTAATACCAGGTAACCTCGACTGGTCAACCTTGGTTATTTTAATATTTAAAGTATCGGTCACTGTTGTATGTTCTTTAATTTCTGACAAAAGTATATAAAAATTAACAGCTTTAAGCCTCCTATTTTTAGATTTAATAGTTTATGTCATACACTAACAACAAATAAAAGGATTAATATAATACCCTGAATTTAATGGTTTGTTCAATTTTTTTGAGTGCCTTAAACAGGGCCTTGTCGTAAGCAGAATTGATATCTATAATGGCATAACCGATGCTGGCATTGGTCATTAAAAATTGACCTACAATATTGATTTCATGATTGGCAAGGATGGTATTAATTTGCGCCATAATTCCCGGAATATTTTTGTGAATATGTATCAATCGGTGTGATTTTTCTATCCTTGGCAATTGTAGGTTAGGGAAATTCTTACTCATGTAAGTGGTACCGGTATTCATGAAATCGATCATCCTTTTAGGGATGAAATTTTGGTTATGGGGGTTGTTTTTGAGGTCATCGAAAATAACGATGCCCATTTCAGTACAAGTAGCATGGTCAATTTTCTTTGAATTACCCAAATAACCTATAGTTTTTAACTTTATGGCTTTTTTCAGTTTTTCATTGTCCAGGTTTTCTTTGTCGGCAAGCAGCACCATGTGCACATCGGGCACATATTTATCTTCAAAAGTTGTTTTATGGCGAATAGAAAAGCCGTCTTTTTTAAGTAGTTCAATACTTTCAGCAGGCACTTCACCAATAACCAGGCATAGAATGCGGTGTTTTGGATAGGAAATAGCCCTTGGTAGATTGTTTAAATATAAAAACTCATCGAAACTTGGGGTAACGTGATCGGCTTTTTCAACGATACTTTCCCTAGAAATGTTCTCTGTAAAGGCATAGAACTTTTTTATAAGGCCGCTTTCCCTTAACTGGAAATCAGAATAGCCATCACCAATACCGTAAAGATTGCCTTCCAGGTTCAGGTGCTGCATTAATTTAACTTTACCACCCTCTTCACTTAAAGGATTTGCATGGTCATAATCTATAATTTTCCCATCGCCGGTGGTTACAAAAGTATTGGCATAGATATTTTCTTTTTTGATGTGGTATTGGCTCACCACGGGGGTAATAAACTCCTTAAAACCACCCGATACAATTAAAACTTCATCAGCATGTTTTTTAAAGAAATCCGCATTGCGGGAGAAAGAGCTGGAAACTTTTTTCTTAAGCCTTTTAATGAGCTGTTGCAAGTGGTCTTCATTGGCTTCCAATAATTGAACGCGCCTGGCAAGGCTTTCACTAAAAGAAAGTTTGCCTTCCATCGCTAAATTGGTATAATCTTCGATTTTTTTATAAATAAGCTCTCTATCGGGGTGCTTTTTTAAAGAAATTCGAGCTAGTTCATCTAAAGCCTCTACCTGTGTAAAAGTGCTGTCGAAATCTATAATGTAAAAGTTTTTAGTGATCATATCCTGTATATTAATTAAACCTTTTTAGCAAGGGTGGTACAAACTTCGGCGATACTAGCGGCCAGCGGTTTAAACTCCATGTTAATGGTTTTTCTAATTTTATCGTTATTGTATAAACTTACTTTAAGGCTGCTCTTTGCAGCAGCACTGGTTAATGCTGCTGGCTTTCCCGAAAAAACGGAAACTAATTTGGTAGCGCGCCAGGCAATGTTTAAAAGTAAGGGGCTTGCTATTTTTGCTGGTGCTTTTACCTGGAAACCTTTGGCAATTGCAGCAAAAAAATTCTTATAAGTATAATTCTCTGCAGAAATAATAAAGCGTTCGCCACTTATACTATTTTCAGGTTTGTAGCTGCAGTTCATGAGTATAATCATGGCTTTGGCCACATCCTGCACATCTACAAATCCGGTGGCTCCATTAGTGTAATACGACAAGCCCTTTTTTACAAGGTTAAAAATTGCGCCACTACCTTCAAAACCAGCATTAGCACCAATAATAACCGAAGGATTTACAATAATGGCCGTTAGCCCTTCTGTAATGCCGCGCCACACTTCCATTTCACCTTCATATTTTGAAATGGCATAAGAATGAACCCCGGCTTCATAAACCCAGTAATCATTTTCAGTAATTTGCATTCCTTTTTTAGGCTGACCCAGTGCAGCCACCGAGCTTACATGTAAAAGGCGCACGTTAAGATCCAGGCAAAGGTTAACCACATTACTGGTGCCTTCAATGTTTATCCGGAGTAATTCAGCTTTATCTTTCGGGTTAAAAGAAACCAAAGCAGCACAATGATAAACCTGTGTAATGCCTTCAAAAGCATCTTCAAGTGTGGCCAAATCATTGATATCCGCCATAACCCATGTAACAAGCGGGTTTTCTGCGAGTTGCAAAGGAATTAAAGAACTTTCACGTTTTAAAGCAACAACCTTTGTTCCCTGCCTGGTGAGTTGTTGGATTAGTTCAGCCCCTAGAAATCCAGTAGCGCCGGTTACCAATATCATTTCATTATTTTTAGGATGTTCATTAATCTATGGCCTCAAAAATAGATATTTGTGCCCATAGATTATATTACTTTATGACCTTATCAGATTTTTTTTCTCCTGTAAACCTGAATGCAATAACTCCTAAGCAAGGATTTTTAAATAGTCAGCTTGGTTTAAAGGCTCATTTTTATACAAAGGAATTTCCAGAATTGGCAGGGAATACTTTTGATATTGCCATTTTTGGTGTTTTAGACGACCGTGCTGCCATCAATAATGAGGGCTGTGCATTTGGGCCGGATTATTTTAGGGCGCAGTTTTATACACTGAATGAAGGCGATTTTGCAAGTCGTATTATTGATTTGGGTAATATTAAGGCTGGGGCGGCAATCTCTGACACTTACTTTGCGGTAAAAAGCGTGGTAGCGGAATTAATTAAATTGAACATTGTGCCTGTTATTATAGGTGGGGGACAAGATTTAACATATCCGCAATATTTGGCTTATGAGCACTTAGAGCAAAAAGTAGATTTGGTGGTGGTAGATCATAAGTTTGATTTAGATGAAGATGAACATGAAGGTATTGAAGCGCAGTCAGACACCTATCTCAATAAAATTTTTCTTCACCAGCCTAATTACCTGTTCAATTTCAGTAATATCGGTTATCAAACCTATTATGTAAGCCAGGATAGTTTAAAAGTGATGAGCAAATTGTTTTTTGATGTTCATCGTTTGGGAGAATTTACGACAGAGATATCCTTAACAGAGCCTATCATTAGGAATGCCAACATGATTAGTTTTGATATTTCTGCTGTACGGTCTTCAGATGCGGTGGCCAATGCCAATGCTGGTCCGAATGGTTTTTATGGAGAACAGGCATGTGCCATTGCCCGTTATGCAGGGATGAATGATAAATTAACCTCTATTGGTTTTTATGAGTTTAACCCGGCCTATGACCGCAGCAGTCAGACGGCAATGTTATTAGCACAAATTGTTTGGTATTTTATTGATGGTTTTTACCATCGGAAAAGGGATTTTCCATTAATGCCAAAATCACAATACCTCACTTACAGGGCTAGTATAAGCGAAGGGAACGGAGAGATTGTTTTCGTGAAAAGTAAGAAATCAGACCGTTGGTGGATGCAGGTTCCTTACCCAACCGGGGTGTCAAAGAATGAGCGTTACCATTTAATCCCTTGTCGGTATGAAGATTATAATACTGCTGTTAATGGAGAGATACCTGATTTATGGTGGCGCACCTATCAAAAATTACTGTAATATTATAATGGCAATTAGAAATAAGTAAATACAATACTTATTTTTGTTTAGGCGCTAACCTACATGATGGCATAACTTAAACATAAAAATGAAGAAAATTATTTTGTACGCAGCCCTATTGTTGCCTATGGCAGCAATGGCACAAGACGGATATACCCTAAAGGGGAAAATTGGGACTTTAAATAGCCCGGCCAAAGCATATCTGCAGTATAGAACAGGTAACACAGCCGTTCTTGATTCGGCAGATCTTAAAAATGGTGTTTTTGAGTTTAAAGGGAAAGTAAGTGGGCCTACCTCTGCACAATTGGTGCTAAAGCATGATGGAGCACCTGTAAATGCAGGAAAAAGAGCTGCTCTAGATGGTTTAGTGCTTTATCTAGAAAATAAAGTGATCAGCCTTACTGCAGCAGATTCTTTGAAAAAAGCAATTATAAAAGGATCCCCATTAAATGACGACAATGCGCAGTTGTTGGCTATGCTTAAACCGGCAAGTGATAAAATGGCGGCATTAATTGCCGAATATTCAAAAAAAACTAAGGAAGAGCAACAAGACCCTGCCTACATTAAAACGTTGGAAGACCGTGCGGCGTTGGTGCAAAAAGAAATGATTCCTTTAAATAAAAAGTTTATTGATGGGCATAGAGATTCTTATGTTGCATTGGCTGCATTTAGAGGCGTTTTAGGCTACGAAATTAACCCAACGGAAGCCGAACCTGAGTTTAATAAATTTTCGGCAGCAATAAAAGCAACACCTCTTGGTCAAAAAATCAGAGAGTCCATCAATGGTGCTAAAAAGGTAGCAATAGGTAGCATGGCTGCAGAATTTACACAAAACGACACCAATGGCAAGCCGGTAAAATTAGCTGATTTTAAAGGTAAATATGTATTGATAGATTTTTGGGCATCATGGTGTGGCCCTTGTCGCCAGGAAAACCCCAATGTTGTGATGGCTTTTAACAAGTATAAAGATAAAAACTTTACCATATTAGGTGTTTCTTTGGACAGGCCTGATGGTAAAGAGGCATGGTTAAAAGCAATTAAAGACGATGGTTTAGCTTGGACAAATGTTTCAGATTTGAAATATTTTGATAATGAGGTTGCTAAATTGTATGGTATACAATCTATCCCGTCTAATATTTTAGTTGACCCCACAGGTAAAATTGTAGCTAAAAATATTAGAGATGAAGCCTTACAGCAAAAATTGGCTGAATTGCTGGATGACGGTTTAAAAAAATAAGCATTTAGACATTCCATTAAAGAAGGCTAACCGATGATGTCGGTTAGCCTTCTTTGCGTATATAAGGTTTTATTTACACAGTGTTAGCGCAATGATAACACAATCAATGATTGCGTTATCATTGCGCTAACATTGCGTTACCATTGGGTTAACATTGTGTAAAGGGTAATTTATAGTATAATTTTTTCTGATGGAGAGTTGAATTTATCTACTTTTTTTTAATAAAATGATTTGCGACAACTACTTGTTTAAGTAGTTTTTTCGTTTAAATAAAATAATCATCTTTGACGGCGATGAAGAAAGTAGTAAAATGTAAAAGTTGCCTGGATAGAGGTGATATTTGTAGGGTTAGAAGGTCAATTCTTATGAGAATATTTCTTCCTTTTCTTCCTTTTAAAAAATATATGTGTTTTAAATGTCTGGGTACATTTCATATATGGCCTTCGTAACTGTTTGTTTTATAGGAAAATGAGTTAGTTAGCCTGTGATTAAATATTCAACTAATATATTAAATTTATGATTTGTATATTTGGTTAAATGATAAAACTTGGTTTAATAGAAGATGATGTTTCCTTACTTAAAAACTATAAAGAATACTTTAGTAATGAGTCAATATTTAATATAGTTTTTGCAGTTCCTGATATTAAACAATTATTTAAAAATGGTTTTGAAGTTTCTCCTGATATCATTTTGTTAGACCTCATGCTTCCATCGGGAAATAGCTTAGATTTCATCCATAAGATCAAGCAATATTTCCCAAAAGCGAGTATAATCATTTTATCAGCTATATCAGACCAGGCGATTTCTCAATCAGCGCTTCAAAAAGGAGCCCATGGTTTTCTTCTTAAATCGAGTAGTTTACATTTTATAAAAGATGCACTCCTGAAGGTGTCAGAAGGAGGAATGCCACTTTCACCTTCCATTGTAAATCATTTAATTCATTTAAAGAAAAACGAACAAACATTAATTGAAGCATATCCTAATTTAACAAAAAAAGAAATAGAGATTATCTATTTATTGAAAACTGGAATGTCAAATAAAATGGCAGCTGCTGTGCTTGATGTAACCTTTTTCACTATCAATCAGCATTCTAAAAGTATATATAAAAAATTAAATATTCATTCTAAAAGTGAGCTTATCGCTATAAGCCATGTTTATTGAAATTAATTATAATACAATTTTATCATTAAGCGTATTTAATTTATATACGTAATTTATTTAGATCAGCAGCTACTCTTTATGAGCATTAAATAAGTGTTTTGAGGTTTTTACTTCAGTGGTTGTAATACCTTATTTATAATTTTCACTTCAAGCAAAAACACCTTGATAAAGTCTAACCTAAGCCTACAAGAAGATCAATTAAACTATAAACGATATAAAAACTTAATTGATAATCTTGATGATGTTGTTTTTCAAACAGATGAAATGGGGAACTGGATTTTCTTAAACCATTCCTGGGAACGAATAATGGGCTATGAAATTTCTGAGGTAATTGGAAAACCATTTTATAATTTTCTACACCCTGATGATGTAGAAAGGAATTTTGAGTTACTTGAACCTTTAATTAGAGGCGAAAAAACTTCAAGCTCGCATGAAATCAGGTATCTCCACAAATCTGGTGAAATTGTGTTTGTCAAAGCTTTTTCAATTTTAGTAAAAGATGAAAACGGTGCAATAATTGGCACTTCCGGAACTTTGCAGGACATAACAATGGACATGCAAAACAGAAATATGGTTAAGCTGCTTTCTAATAATATCAACGACTTGATTTCCATGTACGATATGGATGGTATTTATAAGTACGTGTCTCCATCATTTAGTGCAATCACTGGCTATTTGCCTAGAGAACTTCTTGGTAAAAACCGATATACATTCTTCCATCCCGATGATATAGATAGAATAAGGAATAATAATCAAAAGCTAATTAATAGTGATAAAGACTATGAGTCCTATATTACTTTTAGATTTCGAGTAAAATCTGGAGGAGCGTATAAATGGTTTGAATCTAACACTAAAGTTATATCTGATGAATATGGGAAATCTATAAGATTAGTAACTTCATCAAGGAACGTGGATCTTCGAGTAAAAGCAGAAGAACAAATTTTAAAATCACTTCAAATTGAGCGGGAACTCAACCTGTTGAAATCGAGTTTTGTCAATTTAGCCTCACATGAATTTAAAATACCGTTAGCAATCATGTCTTCAAGTATAGAGCTGATAGAAGGCTATCTTTCAAAAAATGAAAATCCATCAGTTCTAAGACATACAAAAATTATTCTTTTAGAAATAGCGCGTTTAAATAACCTGTTGGAAGAGGTTTTAATAATAGGTAAAATTGAGTCTCAAGTCTTTATTTGTCAGAAGGAAGTCGTTAATCTGGTCGAATTAGTTCAGGAAGTAATTCAAAATCTGGAAGAGATACAAGAAGATCACCAAACAGCCATCCTGAAAATTAATGGTACCCACCGTATGGTAAATGCAGATCCGTTTTTACTTAGAATTGCTATTACAAACGTAATTTCTAATGCATTCAAATATTCTGCCGGCAAAAGACAACCTTTGGTCCATTTGACCTTTAATGAAAACAACTACCAGATCAAGGTAACAGATTTTGGAATAGGAATACCCATTGAAGCCCAAAACAAGATATTCGTTACCTTTTTTAGGGCTGAAAATGTTCGTTTAATTAAAGGAACGGGGTTAGGGATGTTTATCACCAAGAACTTTATTGAGATGCATGCAGGTGATATTTCTTTTAAAAGCAAATTAGGGAAAACAGAATTCACAATTAATTTAAATTAATAGAAGTCTACCATTGTAGCGAGTTTATTTGTATGCCATGAGAAAAACAAATCATTTAATTAGATACGGTTTTGCGTTGATCGGCTTTATTTTGATTGGTCTTTTTTATATCTCTTATTATACTATTAAACAGGCTAATAACATGGAGGTTTGGGTATTACATACCAATCAAGTGCTGATTCAGACGACTAAAATTCAGTTAATGTCCAGTGATAGTGAGTTGCTAGCTAGAAATTACCTGCATACTGGTAATCAGAACTTTAAAGATCAGTTCGAATTAACAGAGGCTTTGATTTTGCAGGAGATGGATATTTTAGTGAGCTTAACTGCTGATAATAGATCCATCCGGTCGTCGCTGGATTCTGCTGCTGTATTTATTTTTAAAAGAGTTGAATTTTCGAGGAAAATCATTCAATTGCGTGAGAAAAAAGGTTTTTCTCCTGCTGCTGGACTTGTGAAGAGTGAAAAAGGTAAAATATATGCAGATAAGGTAAATTTTTATCTCAAACATATTGTGGATAATGAGCTTAGGTTAATGACAATACGGAGGGGCGATTCAACAAAAGCCGCTCTTATTATGAACATTAGTTTATTTGCTACAGCTTTTTTTTTACTTATCCTGATTGTTGTTTTGGCGAGATATTTTTGGAATGAAGCAATGGAAAGCAGGCGTCTTGTTGAAGAACTACTCCTTAACGAAAACCGGATGAATGTAGCAGAAAAACTCGCATCTTTTGGAGCTTTGAATGTGAATTTAGAAAATAGCACCATAAATGGTTCGGCTGAAATGTACCGCATTTGGGGCTGTGTTCCAGATGAAAAATTAAACACTTTTGAACAATTTATAGAACGAGTATACCCTGAAGACAAAGCGTTTTTTAAGCAAAAATTAGAAGATCTTATCCATCAAGTTGGTTTCGAAACCGTCACCCTAAGGATTATTCCCGAAAGGGAACTTAGGCATGTCAATATAGGGATAACGACCTATCGTGATAGCAATAATAAAATAAGCAGTATAACAGGCTATGTTCAAGATATTACAGACAGGGTAAATGCAGTTGAAAAATTAAGGCGTAGCGAAGAAGGTTACAGACGTATTGTTGAAACTACGACTGATGGTATTTGGATGGTAGATCAAAATAACAAGACTGTTTTTTTTAATGAAAGGCTTTGCCAAATATTGGAATACTCCAGGGAAGAGCTCAATAGCACAAACTATTTTGCTCTTTTTGATCCTTTAGGTGTAAATGTTTTGGTGGAAAGATATGACGCTTTTTTTGTTACAAAAAGTGGGAAAGAAGTTTGGGTGAACTTGTCGGCGAGTCGTTTATTTAGTGAAAATGGATTATATGAAGGTTTACTGGTCATAGTAGCCAATATTACCCAGCGAAAACTTGATGAGGAAGCATTAGCACAATCTGAAGCTAATTTGCGTACTATATTTGATTCCTCCGAAATTTCTTATATTCTTATCAATAGTGATCATAAAATTGTTTCATTTAATAAAACTGCCCAGCTTTATACTGAGAAATATTTTAATAAAAAATTGGAAAGGGGGCAGCCTTTGATCAGCTATTATTTGCCTTCGAGAGAAGGTGAAATTAATGAAAATATTGAAAGAGTAAAAAGCAAAGGGGATTTTTCTAGTGAATACTCCATTCTAAAGCATAGTGAATCTATAAAATGGTTTCAAAGTACATGGATTAACATTGCTAATAGTAATGAAAAAAATCGCGGGTTTGTTTTGGCCAATAAAGATATCACGGCAATAAAACTAGCTGCATTAGAGCGTGAAATGTTCATTGATAACTTGCTTCAGCGAAATAAAACGTTGGAAGATTTTACTTACATTGTTTCTCATAATCTTCGTGCACCAGTAGCAAACATCATTGGATTGGGCCAAATATTAGAAATGATCGGTAGTTCTACTGATGAACAGGAAGTAGTGATTCAAAATATGTTATCAACTGTGAAAAGTCTGGATCAAATTGTGAAGGATTTAAATATGATTCTGCAGATAAGAGAGCATACCAGCGAAACAAAAAAAATCATCTCCTTAAATGCTGTTTTCAAAGATGTTGAAGCTGAATTAAAATTGCTAATAAGTCAGCTCGATATTCGAATTGAATGCGATTTTACACAGGAGTGCAATGTTTCCTCCATATATACTTATATTCATGGTGTTTTTTATAATCTATTACTTAATAGCATCAATTTTAGAAGGGTCAATATTTTAACTGTCATTCGAATAGAAACCATTAGGACTAAAAATAGTATTGAACTGCTATTTAAAGACAATGGTACAGGGATTGATTTGGAAAAGAATGGCTCAGATCTATTTAAATTATACCGGGGGTTCGATGATAGTGTAGCTGGCAAGGGTATGGGTCTTTTTATGGTTAAAACTCAAGTTGCAGCATTGGGTGGTACGATTACTGTGAAAAGTAAGGTGGGTGAAGGAACGGCATTTAGTATTATGTTTCCGTTGTGTGATTAAAGTTTCTTAAGAAAAAATAGATAAATTTGTTTAGCATCCCAAAACTATGACTATGCATAAAAAAGTTTTATTGATTTCTATTTTAATTGTTCCGATTATATTTTTTGGTTTTGGCAATTGTATGGATTCTTCCCGTCCTGAGATTGAAAGTACAACAATTTGGCAAAATTACGATCACTATAAGGAGCCGGCGATAAAAAACAGGATGTTTAAGCATGGGGAAATTATTCCGCTTATTCAAAAACATATTGATTCAAAGGTTTTTACTTCTTCAATTTTAGGGAACTCTGTTCAGGGAAGAAGTATTAATCTTTTAACAATAGGGAAGGGTAAGACAAAAGTTTTGTTGTGGTCGCAAATGCATGGAGATGAATCTACAGCAACAATGGCGTTATTTGATATTTTTAACTTTTTTTCTGTAAGTGACGAAAATGATGAATTCAGGAAGTTTTTGACAGATAACCTGGAAATGAATTTCTTACCGATGTTAAATCCTGATGGTGCGGAAGCCTGGAAAAGGAGAGGTGCCCTTGATATTGATATTAATCGGGATGCCCGTTTGTTAAACACACCCGAAGGCCGGATTTTAACGCAAATTGCCAATAAAATTAAACCACAGTTTGGTTTTAATTTACATGATCAAAGTACGCTTTACTCTGCTGGGGCGACTAAAAATCAGGCGACGATCTCTTTTTTAGCGCCAACCTATAATTATTCAAAAGACATGAATCAGGTGCGGGAGAATGCTACGAAACTGATTGTGCTGATGAACCGTACGTTACAGAAATATGCTCCTGATAAAGTTGCAAAATATAATGATGATCATGATCCTCGGTGTTTTGGGGATACTTTTCAGGGTAAGGGAATTTCAACTATCCTGATCGAATCTGGTGGATATCCAAAAGATCTGGAAAAGCAATATATCAGGAAACTGAATTTTTATGTAATCCTGAGCTCTTTAAACGCTATCGCCAATAAATCTTATGAAAAGGAGGCCATAAAAGATTATGCGGCAATCCCTGAAAATAACAGGTTCTTGTATGATCTTGTGGTTAGAAATGCAATGGTAACTAAAGGTAATGTAAAATTCAGGGCAAACCTTGGAATCAATCGTTCGCAAATTGTTGATGCTGACAAAAGAAGCATGAGCTATTTTGGCCGTATTGAAGAGCTGAGTGATATGGATAAAAATTATGGTTATGATGAGGCAGACGCAAGTACATTGGTTTCTGTGCCAGGGAAAATTAAAATGTTGAAGAAAGCGGAATGGGAAAAAATGAACCTTGCAGCGGAAACAGAACTTGTTAAAGAAGGCTATTTGTTTGTTCGGTTTTCTGATCAGAAATCACCGACAGGCCCTGTTAAAAACAGGTTATTAAACCTCACCAATAACAGCATCCCTCAAAACAATCAGCCTATAGGTTTAGGCAATGCAGCTAATTTTATTTTATCTGCAGATGATAAACCTGTTTTTGCAGTGGTAAATGGTTTTTTAGTAGACCTGACAAAGGATGTTGCGGCTTTGCCCAATTCTTACGGCTTTTGATCACTTTTCTTTCGGTCACATTTTTAATTACGGAAACGTTTTCGTAATTAAATAAATAAGAAAGCATCATTTACAGAATATTTTTAATCAAATTGCTATTTCACAGCAAAAACACTAAACCAAATTTAACCTTGATAAAGAATTTAATCGTTTCTTATCGTTACATTAAATAAAAGTTTGGTTGTACTTCGCACTTGATTAAGAAATTATTTATACCGAATATAGCTTATCTATTGAACCTTAACATGAAAAAAAACAAATTCATTATCCTATTTATGGCATTGACTGCCGTCATCTTTACGACACCGGGGATGGCGCAAAATTCAGCTGGAGATGGTTGGCAATCTCTTTTTAACGGGAAAGACCTGAAAGGATGGAAACAACTCAATGGAAAAGCGAAATATGAAGTGAAAAATGGAGAAATTGTTGGAACAACTGTTCCGAACGAGCCTAATTCATTTCTGACGACCGAAAAAGAATACGGTGATTTTATCCTGGAACTGGATCTAATGGTAGATCCCTCAATGAATTCAGGCTTACAGTTTCGCAGCCTGAGCAAAGCAGAATATCAGAATGGAAGAGTACATGGTTACCAAATGGAAGTAGATCCTTCTACACGAGCTTGGAGCGGAGGAATATATGATGAATCACGCCGGGGATGGTTATATACAATGGAGTATAATCCTGAAGGTAAAAAAGCTTTTAAAAACAATCAATGGAATAAATACAGAATTGAATGTATTGGTAACAGCATCAGGACCTGGGTTAATGGTGTGCCTACGGCAAATTTAATTGATGCAGCAACAGCTAAGGGTTTTATCGCTTTGCAAGTGCATTCGATTAAAAATACAGATGAGCCAGGCAAGCAAATCCATTGGAAAAACATCCGAATTAAGACGGCAAATTTAAAGCCATCTCCTGCAGATCATATTTTTGTGGCCAACACCATTCCCAATAATTTATCAGCACAGGAAAAGAAAAATGGCTATTCTTTGCTATGGGACGGCAAAACGACTAAAGGCTGGAGAGGTGCTTATAAGACTAAATTTCCGGAGAATGGTTGGGAAATTAAGGATGGGGTTTTGAGTGTTAAGAAATCGACAGGAGCAGAATCGACCAATGGTGGAGACATTGTAACCGAAAAACAATATGGCGCATTTGAATTAAAATTTGATTTTAGGCTTACTGAAGGCGCTAACAGCGGGATTAAATATTTTGTTACGGAATCAGAAGGAAATAAAGGATCTGCCATAGGTCCTGAATACCAGATTTTAGACGATGAAAGGCACCCTGATGCAAAATTGGGGAGGAATGGCAACCGTACAATTGGTTCCTTATATGACTTGATTACCTCTAAGAAAACTCCCGGTTCGCAGAAGAAAATCGGTGAATGGAATCAGGGAATGATAAAAGTTTTTCCAGATAATAATATTGAATATTGGCTCAACGGATATAAAATTCTGGAATATACGCGCGGCTCAGCAGAATTTTTGGACCTGGTTTCAAAAAGTAAATATAAAGACTGGCCTAATTTCGGCATGGCTCCAAAAGGCCATATCCTGCTGCAAGATCATGGAGATTATGTTTCCTACAGAAGTATAAAAATTAAAGAACTAAACTAACCACATAAAAATGAGCAATTCAGAAAATTCACGTCGGAAATTTATTCAACAAGCCACTTTAGTAGGTGCTGGTGTTTTAGCCTCAAAAGTGAGTTGGTCGGCACAAAGTTATAAAAGGATTATTGGTGCAAATGACCGGGTGAGAGTAGGTGTAGTTGGCTTTTCTGACCGTCACAAAGCCTCTCATCTTCCAGCTTTTATGGAGCATTACAAGGAGTTAAATTTTGAGGTTACTGCAGTTTCAGATATCTGGAATAAAAGAAGGGATGAGGGTGCCGCTTTATGGAAAGATAAAATGCAACGCAATGTTATTTCTTGCAGAAATAATGAAGAGATGTATGATAAGAAATTGGTTGATGCGGTGTTCATCAGTACAGCAGATTTTCAACATGCAAGGCATGCCATTGAAGCGGTAAAAGCAGGTTGTGATGTTTATTGTGAAAAGCCTTTTGCTGAAACCATGGAAGATAACCGTGCAGCATTAAAAGCGATTAAAGCTACAGACTGTATAATTCAAATCGGTTCGCAAAGAAGAAGTGGGAAAAATTACCATGTCGCTAATGAATTTATTAAATCAGGCAAATTTGGTGACATCACCATGGTTGAACTTACCTGGAACGTTAATCAGCCGGGACGGTGGCGCAGGCCAGAGCTAATTGGCCAATTAAGAGAGGAAGATACAGACTGGAAAAGATTTATCATGAACAGACCTTATGAAAAATTTGATGCCAGAAAATATTTAGAATACCGTTTGTTCTGGCCTTATTCTTCTGGCGCACCTGGGCAGTGGATGAGTCACCAGATTGATACTGTACATTGGTTTACCGGATTACAGCATCCACGGAGTGTGGTTGCCAATGGAGGTATTTACAAATGGAAGGATGGAAGGACAAATTGGGATACCACAACCGCTGTTTTTGATTATGGCCCAACGGCTGATCCAACCAATGGGTTTCAAGTTACTTTTTCATCGCGCATGCATAATGGAGATGAAAATCCAATGGAAATTTATTACTCTAACGGAGGAGAATTGAACCTCAATACAAATATGGTTTCCCCAAAAGGTGGGTTAAATGAAAGACATGCTGCGGCAATGAAAATGAAACCTTTTTTATTGCCGGAGACCAGCTTGTCTCAGGTAGAAAAAGTAGTCTCTTCTGCAAATACTGGTGGAGATAGGCTTACTTCAAGCCATGTTCGCAATTGGATGGAATGCATTAGAAGCCGTAAAACTCCTAATGCACCTGTAGAGGCAGGTTACAGCCACTCTATTGCCACCATTATGACCAATGCTGCTGTCCAAACAGGATTAAAAGCTACTTTTGATGAAGCTACACAGGAAGTTATGGTGGGCGGAAAAGCTTTTAAATATTAAGAAGAAAAAGATTGACTCATTGAGTGATAATTAAAAGGAACTTTATTAAAAAAACCAGTTTAATTGCTAGCGGGATTTTATTGCAAAATGAAATCCTGCAGGCATTTACTTCTAATCGTTGACCAACATTACCGTTATACCCCGCTGTATTTTAAGGTTAAGGAAATGATTATAAATGGTTACCTGGGTAAAATAACACAAAATGTCTAAAAAGTAGATTATAAAATTGCCATATTAACTTTTCAAGTAAACGTTCCCGTTAACGATTGCTAAGCTGTATCTTAGGTTTTTTAAAAAATAGTACTTTTTATAAAACAATGGACAGCGTTAACCTGAAAACCCTTGCGAAAAAACTTAATCTCTCTATATCCACAGTTTCCAGAGCTTTAAGAGACAGCCATGAAATAAGTGTTAAAACCAAACAAAAAGTTCTGGCTTTGGCGAAGGCATTAAATTATGAGCCGAACCCTTATGCTGGTAGTTTGCGTAAGCAGGCGAGTAGAACTATTGCCGTTGTGATTCCTGAAGTAGCCAATAACTTTTTTTCCCTGGCCATCAGCGGCATTGAAGAAATAGCGCAGCTAAAAGGATACCATGTACTTATTTACCTCACCCATGATCGTTATGACTTAGAGTTGTCTATTGCCCGTCACCTTGCCAGTGGTAGGGTAGATGGGATACTCTTATCAGTTTCCAGTGAAAGTAACGATTTCTTACACCTCGTAGAATTAAAGAATAAAAATATCCCTATGGTGTTTTTTGACCGGGTTTGCGAAGAAATTGATGCGCCTAAAGTGACAACAGACGATTTTGAAAGTGGATACCAGGCTACAGTACATTTGATAGAAATGGGATGTAAAAGCATCGCCTACCTGATGATTGCCAAAAACCTTTCCATTGGTCAGAAACGATTGGAGGGTTATAAAGAGGCACTGAAAGACAATGGGCATGATTTTGAGGAACGCCTGGTGATCAATTGCAGCAATGACAAAGAGGTTAATTATGAATTGATTAAAGGTGTTTTAGCTGGTGCAAATCGGCCTGACGGGATATTTGCGTCCGTTGAACACCTAGCCATCGCAAGTTATTATGCCTGCAAAGACAGTGGCTTGAGTATTCCAGAAGATGTAAAGTTAGTGAGCTTCTCTAATCTCGAAACGGCACCATTGCTAAATCCTTCCCTAACAACCATTACTCAGCCTGCTTATCTTATTGGTAAAGAGGCGGCAACGATGCTCTTTAGAATGCTGGAAAAAAAGCCAATTAATATTGAAGATCAGCATTTGGAGTTAAAATCAATGCTTTTCCAAAGAGAGTCTACTGCTTAATAGGACTTTAATATTATCGACCGAATCTATTGAAAAGTGAGGTAAAAACACATTATAAAACAATAGCCCCACAGAATAAACTGGAGGGCTTTTAGTGTAGAATACAATTGTTTCGATTACCTAAAATTTTTGAAGATTTTAGCTAATGTATAATTGTTTATTTAGCGATAGTACCTTAAACCTTAAATCAAATCAAAACCAATGTCTTCTCTAAAGTATTTACCATCAAAATAAACACGAGCTGCATCTGCGGTAGCGCATTGTAAAGCTTCAAACTGAGTGTTCTGTAAACTGGTAATAGCTACCACACGACCGCCATTTGATTTGATCACACCACCTTCGGCAATTGTACCCGCATGGAAAGCCATAGATTCACGTAAGTTATCTAAGCCGGTAATCATTTTTCCTTTCTCGTAATCACCTGGATAACCGCCGGCAACAATCATTACGGTTGCTGCATTTTTAGGACTGATTGTCAACTTAACTTCGTTCAACCTTTTTTGTGCCGTCGCCAGGAACAGTTCTACAAGGTCATTCTCAATTCGTGGAATAACACTTTCCGTCTCCGGATCACCCATTCTACAATTGTATTCTATCAAATAAGGTTTTTCGTTTACTTTTATTAAGCCAAAGAAAATGAAACCGGTATAATCAATTTTGTCTTTCTTTAAGCCTTTGATCGTGGGGATAATGATGTCCAGCTCTACTTCTTTTAAGAATGCTTCGCTAGCAAAAGGTACCGGAGAAACCGAACCCATGCCACCTGTATTTAATCCTGTATCCGCTAGTCCGATACGCTTGTAATCTTTCGCCTCTGGCAAAATAACGTAGTTTTCGCCATCTGTTAATACAAATACAGAAAGTTCTATGCCGGTTAAAAATTCTTCAATAACTACCGTTGAACCTGCAGCACCAAATTTACCGCCCAACATTAATTGAAGCTCTTTTTGCGCCTCTCCTATGTTTTCAAGAATTAAAACACCTTTTCCGGCAGCTAGTCCATCTGCTTTTAAAACGATGGGTAAAACGTGGGTTTGCAAGTATTTTAAACCTTCATCAAGTGTTTGGTTGGTAAAAGATCTTGATTTAGCTGTTGGGATACCATGGCGTGCCATAAATTGTTTGGAAAAATCTTTACTACCTTCCAAAATAGCACCTTCTTTTTTAGGCCCTATTACCGGTATCCCAGCAAGGTTTTCGTCTTGGAGAAAAAAATCATGAATTCCATTAACTAAAGGTTCTTCTGGTCCAACTACAACCAATCCAATGTTTTCTTTAAGTACGACTGCCTTTACGGCCTCGAAATTATTGGGATCCAGGTTAATGTTTTTGCCATAAGCAGTTGTTCCACCATTTCCAGGAGCAATAAATAGTTTTTCACATTGAGAAGATTGACTCATTTTCCACGCAAAAGCACTTTCTCTTCCGCCAGAACCTAATAGTAAGATATTCATATCATGCAAAGATAAAATAAAACGGCAGTGACGGAGCAATGTACAAGATATTTTGTAATTTTAGCGCCCGACAACTGCCAATATGACTTATAGTGTCCTATGGCTTAATTGTTGTAATTTCAAGATTTTTAAATATATAAACACAAGAATAAAAAGATGTTAGGATTTTTAACCAAGGTATTTGGCAGCAAATCAGAAAGAGATATTAAAGTACTACAGCCTATTGTCATCAAAATAAATGAAGAATATGCTAAGCTTGCTGTATTATCTAATGACGAGCTTCGACATAAAACAGTTTATTTCAAAGATATAATCGCTAATGCTTTAGCAGATATTGATGGTAAAATTAGTGGATTAAAAACTGATGCCGAGAATCAGGAGCTTTCATTAGCAGAAAAAACTGCTTTGTATGATCAGATTGATGCATTAATTAAAGACCGCGATAAAGAACTTGAAATTGTTTTGACAGACATATTACCTCAGGCTTTTGCTGTTGTAAAAGAAACCTCTAAACGCTTTTCTGAAAACCAGTTCCTGGAAGTTACTGCTACACAATTTGACAAAGATTATGCAGCACGTAAAAAAAATGTGGAAATTAAAGGTGATAAAGCATTATGGGCTAACCATTGGGATGCCGCAGGAAGTGATGTTAAATGGAATATGGTCCATTACGATGTTCAGCTAATTGGTGGTGTGGTTTTGCATAATGGTAAAATTGCTGAAATGGCTACTGGCGAGGGTAAAACCCTTGTAAGTACATTACCGGCTTACTTGAATGCTTTAGCAGGAAAAGGCGTACACATCGTTACAGTGAATGATTACCTTGCCCGCCGTGACTCTGAGTGGAATGGTCCTTTATTTGAATTTCATGGTATCTCTGTAGATTGTATCGATAAACATGAACCAAATTCTCCTGAACGTAGAAAAGCCTATCTGGCTGATATCACTTACGGAACAAATAATGAGTTTGGATTTGATTACCTGCGAGACAACATGACGCAGGCTCCCGATCAATTGGTTCAGCGTAAACTGCATTTCGCAATGGTGGATGAGGTCGATTCAGTTTTAATTGATGATGCACGTACCCCATTGATTATTTCTGGTCCTGTGCCTTTCGGAGATCAACATGAGTTTCATGAATTGAAGCCAAGAATCGAGCGTTTGGTTAATGCTCAAAAAGAATTCGTTTCTAAAGCTTTACATGAGGCTAAAAAGTTAATTCAAGATGGTAAAAGTGGGACAGAAGAGGGTGATGGAGGCCTAGCTTTATTGAGAGCACACCGTGGTTTACCAAAAAATAAAGCTTTGATTAAGTTTTTAAGTGAAGGTGGCAATAAGCAGACTTTACTGAAAACTGAAAACCATTACATGGCTGATCAGAGTAAAAACATGCCTAAAGTAGATTCTGAGTTGTTCTTTCATATTGATGAGAAAAACAACCAGGTTGAATTGACTGAAAAAGGTATCGAACTAATCACTAAATCTGGTGAGGATACAAGCTTTTTCGTTTTACCTGATGTAGGGACTGAAATCGCTGAAATTGAAAAATCTGCTTTAAGCAGCGAAGATAAAATTGCCAGGAAGGATGAACTGATGCGTGATTATTCAATCAAAGCAGAGCGTATCCACTCGGTAAACCAATTACTGAAAGCTTACACTTTATTCGAAATTGATGTAGAATACATCATTGATGAAGGTAAAATTAAAATTGTAGATGAGCAGACCGGCCGTATTATGGATGGTCGTCGTTACTCTGATGGTTTACACCAAGCTATAGAAGCTAAAGAGAATGTAAAAGTTGAGGATGCTTCCCAAACTTATGCAACAGTTACTTTGCAAAATTTCTTTAGAATGTACCATAAACTTTGTGGTATGACCGGTACAGCCACTACTGAGGCAGGTGAGTTTTGGTCTATTTACAAATTAGACGTTGTAGAAATTCCTACAAACAGGGTAATTTCAAGAACAGATCACCAGGATTATGTTTACCGTACTATTCGTGAAAAATACAACGCTGTAGCAGAAGAGATTGTTAAATTAACAGAAGCTGGTCGCCCAGTATTGGTTGGTACAACTTCCGTTGAGATTTCTGAGTTGTTGAGCCGCATGTTAAAGCTTCGCGGAATTAAACACAATGTACTGAATGCAAAGATGCACCAAAGAGAGGCAGATATTGTTGCTGAAGCTGGTCAGGCTGGTCAGGTAACCATTGCTACCAATATGGCCGGTCGTGGTACGGATATTAAACTAGGTGCAGGTGTTAAAGATGCAGGTGGTTTGGCTATTGTGGGTACAGAAAGACATGAGTCTCGTCGTGTCGACAGACAGTTACGTGGTCGTGCTGGTCGCCAGGGTGATCCGGGTTCTTCTCAGTTCTTCGTTTCTTTAGAAGATAACCTGATGCGTTTATTCGGTTCTGAGCGTATCTCTAACATCATGGTGAAAATGGGAATTGAGGAAGGTGAAGTTATTCAGCATTCCATGATTACCAAATCTATTGAACGCGCACAGAAAAAAGTTGAAGAGAACAACTTTGGTATTCGTAAGCGTTTGCTGGAATATGATGATGTGATGAACTCTCAGCGTTCTGTAATTTATGCTAAGCGTAAAAATGCCTTGTTTGGCGAACGTTTAGATGTAGATATGAACAACATGGTTTTTGATGTTGCTGAAGACATTGTTACAGAATATAAAGAAACAGCTAATTACGAAGGGTTTAAACTTGAAGTTATTAAAAACTTCTCTTTAGACAGTTCAATTTCTGAGCAGGAATTTACGGCTAAAAACATCCATGTTTTAACGGATAAGTTATTTGAAGAAGCGGAGACTTTCTATGGCAGAAAGTGCGAAGCCATCATAACTCAGGCGATGCCGGTATTACACCAGGTATTTGAAGAGCGTGGTGAACATATCGAACAAATTGTTATACCGTTTACTGATGGCCTGCGTAGCATTCAAGTTCCGGTAAGTTTGAAACTGGCGATCGATAATAACGGACGTGAAGTAACCAAGTCTTTCGAGAAAACAATTGTATTAGGCTTAATTGACGAATCATGGAAAGAGCATTTGCGTGAGATGGATGAGTTGAAGCAATCGGTTCAAAATGCTGTTTATGAGCAGAAAGATCCATTGGTGATCTATAAAATGGAAGCATTTAACTTGTTTAAAAACATGCTAAATGCAGTGAACAAAGAGGTTGTAAGTTTCTTGTATAAAGGAGGTATTCCGATTCACCAGGAAGCAGATGATTTAAAAGCTGCGGAAGCCCCAAGGGTTACAACCAGCAATATTAAATTATCTAAACCTGAATTTCAACATGCTGGTGAAGCACCTTTAATGATGGAAGATACACGTGAGCCTGTTGTACAACAGCCTATTCGCAAAGAAGTAACCATAGGTAGAAACGAACCCTGTCCCTGTGGTAGTGGTAAAAAGTATAAGAACTGCCATGGTGCAGGATTGTAATTTGTAATAAACATTTAGAATGCCGAGTTTTGTAAAGAAAATTCGGCATTCTTTTTTTATAGCCCTTCATGAAAATCATATTTACTTGCTTAGTGTGTATATTTTGCGTTCCTGCCTTTGCCCAAAATAGGGGCGAGGTTATTATCGTAAAGGATCCTTTGATTGACCGTTTAATTGAAAAAAGACTAGAACTCAATAAAACAGTAATTTCACCTACTATTACAAGAAGCGGCCCAATGGTTGCTCAGGTGGGTTACCGTGTGCAAGTGTTTTATGGATCAGACCGCAGAAAAACTTTCCTTGAACAAGGAAGGTTTAAATCACTTTACCCTAAATTGAATACTTATATTATTTATAAGGAACCTAATTATTATTTGAGGGTAGGTGATTTTAGAACGCGATTAGAGGCCCAGCGACTCATGAATGAGTTGCGTCCCTTATTTCCTACGCTCTTTATTTTTAGAGAGAAAATTAATGCACCCATTTTAAATGATAGTAATGATTAAAGAACAGATACAGGAACAAGCAGAACATATATTTGAACAGGTAGTTTCCTTTCGCCACCACCTCCACGCAAATCCCGAGCTTTCTTTTAAGGAATTTCAGACCTCTTTATTTATCCAGGAGAAGTTAACTTCATGGGGAATTCCTTTTACAATCCTGGCCAATACAGGTGTGGTAGGTTTGTTAAAAGGTGATTTGCCTTCAGAACAGGTTATTGCATTACGTGCCGATATGGATGCCCTGCCGATACAGGAAACCAACGATAAGCCTTATGCGTCTAAAGCTAAGGGTGTAATGCATGCCTGTGGTCATGATGTACACAGTTCTTCTTTATTAGGTACTGCTTTTATACTTTCGCAACTTAAATCCCAGTTTGGAGGAACCATAAAGTTGATATTTCAACCGGGGGAAGAACTATTACCTGGTGGTGCCAGTATAATGATTAAAGAAGGGGTGCTCGAAAATCCAAAACCCAATTATATTGTCGGACAACATGTAATGCCTTTTATTGATGCCGGTAAGGTTGGTTTTCGTTCCGGTATTTACATGGCCTCAACAGATGAGTTGTATGTTACAGTGCATGGTAAAGGTGGCCATGGTGCACAACCTCAGCAAAATATTGATCCGGTTTTAATTGCTTCTCATATTGTTGTCGCGTTACAGCAAATTGTTAGCAGAAATGCTGATCCTCGTTTGCCTACTGTTTTATCATTCGGTAAAGTTACCGCCAATGGTGCTACCAATATTATTCCTAATGAAGTGAAACTTGAAGGTACTTTCAGGACTTTAAATGAAAATTGGAGACTGGAAGCAAAGCGGCTAATGAAAAAAATGGCTGAAGGTATTGCTGAAAGTATGGGGGGAAGTTGTGATTTTAAAATCATGAAAGGTTATCCTTATTTAATTAATGAGCCTGTATTGACTGCCAGTGCTCGGGCAAGTGCAGTAGCGTATTTAGGTGCAGCTAATGTTGTAGACCTAGATATCTGGATGGCTGCAGAAGATTTCGCCTACTATAGCCAGGTAACGGATGCGTGTTTTTACAGACTTGGGACGGGTAATGCAGCAAAAGGAACCACAAATTCGGTGCATACTCCTAATTTTGATATTGATGAGGATGCCCTTAAAATTTCTACTGGATTAATGGCTTATATTGCATTGAAACAGTTAGGTAATTAATTTTCATAAGCTTTTATCCTTTCCGTCATGTTCCTAAAGAAAATTATTTTGCTCACCTTCTTTGTAGCCCTTTATTTTAAGGGTGTTGGTCAGCAGATTTCTAGATTTAATCCGGATACGATAAAAACGATAACCCTGGATTCTTCGGTAAACATTGTTGCCAAAAGGCTAAGTGCAGAAACTTTTATTGATGCCATTATATCTGATACTAGTTTTTATAAGGCTTTTCAGCAGATGAAGAAGTACAGTTTTCTGGCTGAGAACAGCATCTATACTTACGATAAAAAGAATAAGGTTAACGGCAGTATTTATAGGAAAATAAAGCACAATAGCCAGGCGCCAAAGATGGAGTACCTGGTGAAAAAGGATGATGGTCGCATTTATAAAAAGAATGGTAAATTTCAGCTTTATACTGTAGAGCTGTTCGATTATATTTTTATGAATGCTTATAAATCTGAATTTTCCGCTGCAGACTTTGAGGCTAAACCTTCCGGTGGAGGATCAAATGCCAGTTATAAAGATAAATTGAAAACACTTATTTTTTCTCCCGGCCGACCCGTAAAAGGATTGCCTTTTATTGGGAGCAAGACTGAAATATTTACGCCAAATATGCGTCAGTATTATGATTATAGTTTTTATAGTGCTACTTACCTGGATTCTATTCCGGTATATCGCTTTAAAGTTTCAGTGAAGCCTGATTTGAGTAGCTGGACTAAAGACGGATTGATGATAAAAGAGTTGATTACCATTTTCGATAAGCGTAATTTTGAAATTCTTGGTCGTTATGTAGATATGAAATATAGCAATATGCTCTTCGACTTTGATGTACAGATGAATATTGAAATGAGTTACTTCGGCGAAGAGAAATTACCTTCTAAAATTTCTTACCAGGGTAATTGGAATGTCCCTTTGAAAAAAGAGGAGCGTGCGAGTATATTGATCTTACATAAAGATTACAACATAGATTAGACTGCCTAACCGTTTAAAGTTTTATCACTTTTAAAAACCTAAAAACCAATGAAAATTTACCTAAAAGTATTATCTGCATTTTTAATTGTTTTATTATTTACCTCTATGGGGCCTAAACCTAAGAAAATTTTGTTTTTTGGTGATTCTATTACTGAAATGGGTGTTAAAGCCGGTGGCTATGTTTCCCTGATTAAAAAAAGTCTTGATCCCTCAAAATATTCGGTTATTGGGGCGGGCATTGGAGGAAATAAAATCTATGATTTATATCTGCGCCTGGAAGATGACGTATTAAATAAAAACCCAGATTTGGTTGTTATTTACATCGGTGTTAACGACGTATGGCACAAGCAGTCTTCCAGAACAGGTACCGATCAAAATAAATTCGTTAAATTTTACCAAGCTCTTATTAATAAGATTACTGAAAAAGGCGCGAAAGTAATTTTATGTACCCCAGCTGTGATTGGGGAAAAGAAAAATGGTGCCAATGAAATGGATGGCGAACTTGACAAATACGCTGGCGAAATTCGTAAATTAGCCGCAGATAACAAACTTCCTTTAGTAGACCTGAGAAGCTTATTTACGGCTTATGATTTGTCTAATAATACTACTGATTCAGAAAAAGGCGTTTTAACTGTTGATGGTGTTCATTTGAATGATAAAGGAAATCAAATGGTAGCCGCCCAGTTACTGCCTTTAATAAAATAGCAAACTAATAATGATTAACCACGATACCATTAACAAAATTATGGATACTGCCCGTATAGAGGAGGTAGTAGGTGATTTTGTAGCTTTAAAAAAACGTGGTACCAGCTTAATTGGAAATTGTCCTTTTCATAATGAGAAAACCCCTTCTTTCCACGTTTCCGTAACTAAGGGGATTTACAAGTGTTTTGGCTGCGGTAAAGGTGGTGATGCGGTCCATTTTATTATGGACCATGAAAAATATTCTTATCCGGAAGCCTTAAAATTCCTTGCCCAAAAATACAATATCGAAGTTGAGGAAACCGCGCAAAGTAGTAAGGAAGTAGAAGCCCAAAATGCCCGGGAATCTTTATACATCGTTTCTCAGTTTGCGACGGCATTTTTTGCCAATGAACTTTGGACAGGCGCTGATGGCCGTGCAATTGGCCTGAGCTATTTTAAAGAGCGTGGTTTTCGGGAAGATATTATCAGGAAATTTGAACTGGGCTATTCTCCTGATGTTTGGGATGCGTTAACGGTGAAGGCTGTTAACAGCGGCTATAAGGAAGAAAACTTGGAGCGTGCAGGGCTTTCCATTAAAAACGACAAAGGTAAGCTATACGACAGGTTTAGAGGTAGGGTCATGTTCCCTATCCATAATTTTACGGGCAGGGTTATTGGTTTTGGCGGGCGTACTTTAAAAACAGACAAGAACGTTCCAAAATATGTCAATTCCCCAGAAAGTGAAATCTATCACAAATCCAATGTGCTTTATGGACTTTTCCATGCTAAAAAAGCCATCCGGGAAACCGATAATTGTTACCTTGTAGAGGGTTATGCAGATGTGCTTTCGGTACACCAGGCAGGAGTGGAAAATGTTGTAGCATCCTCTGGAACATCTTTAACTGTTGAACAAATCAGGCTCATTGGTCGCTTTACTCAAAATGTTACCATCTTATATGATGGAGATGCAGCGGGAATAAAGGCTTCCTTGCGTGGGTTGGATATGATTCTTGAAGAGGGCCTGAACGTAAAAGTGGTGAACTTTCCTGATGGTCATGATCCGGATTCTTACATGCATAAGGTTGGTGCCGGTGCTTTCAAAATTTATATTGAAAACAACCGCAAAGATTTTATTTTATATAAGGCCACAACATTATTAAAAGAGGCCGGAAACGACCCCATAAAAAGGGCTGGTATCATTCGTGATATTGTTGAAAGTATTGCCAAGATTCCCGATAGCATCAAAGCTTCGGTATTTATCAGGGAGTGCAGTCACCTGTTGCAAGTAGAAGAGCGCATCCTGGTCTCTGAACTCAATAAAATGCGGGTGGCCAAGTTTAAGAAATCTGGAACTCCTTCGGGGTCCTCTTCTTATGCACCACAACAACAGGGTGGGCCACCAGATAATTTATTTGACGATAATGCTGTTGCCGGAGAAGATATTGGCCTTACAGCCGTTAATGACGAACTGCAGGAGCAGGAAATTATTAGGTTATTGTTAACCTATGGGCATGAATTGGTGACCTGGGACAATATAGATAACATGTATATCGGCTCTTTCATTATGCAGAATTTAGCTGATGTTACTTTTATAGATGAAATTTGCCTGAAAATAATAACCCATTATAAGCAGGAAATTGAAAATGGCCAACTCCCAACTGCCAATCAATTTATTAAAAATGCTGATCGCAAGATTGCAGGTATGGCCATCACCCTTTCTACATCTCCTTATGCTTTGAGTGAAAACTGGTACAATAAGCACCAGATTTATGTGCGGGATGAAACCGTTAATTTAAAGGCGACCATTTTAGGTGGAATATTTCACCTTAAAAAAAGGAAAGTTGACCGCATTTTAATTAACCTGCTAACGGAGATAAAAGATGAAGCCGATGCCGTGAACCAGGAAATTTTAATGCAGCGTTATGCTACTGTGAAAAATGTAGAACGGGAAATTTCTAAATTCCTTGGTTCCGTTGTAATCAAATAATGGCAGAGCATAATGATCTGGGTCGGTATGGCGAGCAATTAGCCAAGCTTTTTTTAGAAGAAAAAGGTTACCGGATCATGGAACAAAATTGGGTTTATGGAAGAGCTGAGATCGACCTTATTGTTTTTAAGGATGAAATAATCATCTTTGTAGAAGTCAAAACCCGAAGCTCTGTTGCTTTTGGTGAACCTGAAGATTTTGTGTGTTGGAAAAAAGAACAACAACTGGAGTTTGCTTCCCTAGAATATATTGAGCGGCGCAATCACCAGGGAGAAATTCGTTTCGATATCATTGCAATTGTATTTGAAAATAAAAAACTTTATAAAATTAATCATATTGAAGATGCATTTTGGCCTAGCTAGTATTAAGAAAACCTTTTTAAC
The DNA here is from genome assembly GCF_040544395.1 of Pedobacter sp. CG_S7. Taxonomy (NCBI): domain Bacteria; kingdom Pseudomonadati; phylum Bacteroidota; class Sphingobacteriia; order Sphingobacteriales; family Sphingobacteriaceae; genus Pedobacter; species Pedobacter sp. CG_S7. Next base: position 212,322 of record NZ_JBEONS010000002.1, read on the forward strand.
ATTTTGTATGTTTGGTATGCTTTTGAACATTACTATGACCTTATCTTGTAAACAAGAACAAATCAGCAGCAATGTTTCCTTCAAGTTTCCGGAACAAGGTAAAACAGTGAAATTGGGTGATGATTTGACCATAGCGCTCGATGTTCCTGCTGCAATGAAAGTTACTGCTACTACTTATTTGGTAGATGGTAAAGTTGTTGGCACAAAAAACAATGCTGAAGCGTTCACCTTAAAAACCAATGACCTTTCCTTAGGTTATCGGTTGATTTCTGCGATAGTGGATGATGGGAACATCAAAGATACCATTACCGTAAATATTGAGCTGAGATCGGCTATTTTGCCTCCTGTTTTAGGTTATAAAGTAGTTAATGTTTACCCACATGATACCACTTCTTATACACAGGGTTTGGAATACCATGACGGCAAGTTTTTAGAGAGTACCGGTGAGTATGGTTTCTCCACATTAAGATGGGTTGATTTAAAATCTGGGAAGGCACTACAGAAAATAGATATTGATAAAAAGTACTTTGCTGAAGGCGTATCGCTTGTTGGCGATAAAATAGTTCTTTTGACCTGGCAGGCCAATACTGGTTTTATTTATGATGCTAAATCATTGAAACAAACTGGGACTTTCCTATATCAAAACAGCCGCGAAGGCTGGGGCTTAGCTTATGATGGCAAACAATTGATCAAGTCTGATGGAACCAACAGAATTTGGTTCCTCCATAAAGACACCTACAAAGAGGAAAGTTATATAGATGTTTATGATGATAAGGACCAGGTTGATCAACTAAATGAATTGGAATATATAGATGGTAAAATCTATGCTAACATTTATCAAACGGACAAAATTGCTATTATAAACCCTAAAAGTGGTGCTATAGAGCAATATGTTGATTTGACGGGAATCTTGCCTGCAAAGGACAAGTTCTTAAACACAGATGTTTTAAACGGTATAGCCTGGGATGCAAAAGGTAAAAGACTTTTTGTAACCGGCAAAAAGTTTGATAAACTGTTTGAAATTACGCTTGTCCCATAAATAGCGCATTCTTATTTCTTCTTAGGCTCCGCAATATAGCCATTGAATGAAATAGGCTGTCTGTTATTGTTCATTACATTCAAGGTACCATAACCGCTTTCTGTTACATATAAGGTTAGCTTTTGATAGTCTTTAACATCTTTAGGGACGATAACAATGGTCCACCCTCCTTTTTTTCGGTCGCTCTTGGCATAAGTAAAGTCTTTGGATTTGAATTTTATGCCGGCATCATCGGGATCTAAAGAGGGGGAATAAGACCTTCCGAAAAAGGGCAAATAAGCCACCACACTATCTTTTTTTACAACAAGGTCATACTGTGAGCCACTCAGGTTAATGGCGCCTGAGGCAAGGGGACTGTTCAATTTGTTTAAAATAGCAGAGATCTCTTGAGTAGACATGGGTAAAGCCGTAGTGGCAACAAAAATAAAGTCTTGATTTTCTACGATTTTTTTTGTGGTTGCTTTGTCTGTCTGTGCAAGAACCGGAAAAGAAACAATCAAAAGCAATGCAGCGAGGTATATTTTTATTGTTTTCATGTGAGGTGTAATGATAATAGTTGTTATATAGACAATTGATAGTGATAATAGTTTAAATATTCTTAAGCGTTTGCTTAAAAGCTGACGCGCACTTGATACGCACATCATAGCGAGCTGATAGGGGGTTGGTAGGTCTAAAGCGGTTCAAGGTCCCTGTTAGGTCCTAATCAGATCCCCATTAAGGAGGCACAAGGATCCAGTCAAAGTGCACTTGTTCTAAACCGAGATTAGTTAGTAGTAAAAAGGTAAAATATTGATTAATGTTTACAACAATAAAATTAAATGCTGACAACTGTTTAAGCGCACAGCACCTTCATTCGCAAATCTCAAAAAAAAAGGGGTTATAACATTGTGCTCAATGTTATAACCCCTTTTTAAGGGAATTATATGCCGCTTAAATAAAATCTGCTGCTTTAATTTCCGTGTTTATTTTAACTTCTTTAACGGTAATCACAAATTCCTGATTGCCTTTTGGCGTTTGAATAGATTTATTTATACTGTAAGGTAGTAGAATATTGCCAGTCTTACGATAATCCCTGTATTCCGTAACCTCTACCACTTCAGTTCCGTTAATTTTTGTAGTTTTTTCTTCTTTCACTAAAAGGCCTGAATTAACATCATAATACTCTGTTGTTGTTTTTCCCGAAGCACCAGTAATTTTCACTTGATACACGTCTGCAGCACCAACTTTAGCTGTTCCCACAACTTCAAGTTTATTTCCTGAATAATATAATTGTTCAAATAAGCCTTTCTTTTCTTTTTTCTCAGTCAATTCTTCAGCAGTCATTTCTTTTTTCTGTCCCATTTGACTTTGAAAACCAGTTACGCCATTGAAAACTGCTTTCATTACCGTAGTGCCATTCATAGAAATTTCGTTGCTTTCCATATTAGGAAACATTACTTTGATGGTTGCATTCAACTTTTGTCCTTGAATTTCAAAATCTGCCATTTGCAAAATGGAAGTAACTTTTTTTAGCTCGTTGGCACCACCAATTGCAGTCAGGTAGGTTGAAATAATTTCTGCCGCTGATTTTTTAACTGTGGCCAGGGCAGTTACCCCTGTAGCAGCGGTAACAGGTGCTGCATATTTATCGAACGTTTTTACTTTAAAGCCTAATTTCTTTAATCCTGGAAGTAAAGTTTCCTGCTTTCCTACAATGACGATACGGGCATCAGCATAACCAAAATACTTTTTGCTGACGCGTAAAATATCTTCCGGTGTAACGGCATTAATTTTTTGCAAGTAGGTGCGGTAAAAATCTTTAGGAAGGTTATTTATTAAAATGTTGCTGGCAAAAGCGGCCATGCGTGCAGGGTTTTCCAGACCTAGTGCAAATGAGCCATTGTAAAGGTTCTTTGCGTTCTGCAAATCTTCTGCACTCACTTTCTGCGTACGCATCACGTTAATTTCTTTAAGGAATTCGACAACGGCGCTGTCCACTTTTTCATTTCTTACTGCAGCGTTTGCGGTGAAACGGCTTTGAAAACGACCAGAACCAATGGAAGAATAGGCACCGTAAGTAAAGCCATGTTTTTCGCGCAGGTTTTTGAATAACTTAGAATCGGCTCCTCCACCAAGAAGTTCGTTGGCTAATAATACTGCATGGTAATCAGGACTGCTTAAAGGAAGCGTGATTAAGTTGGTAATGGTTATTTCGGACTGTACTGCGTTCGGAACATCAATTACGTCAATTTCTGTCGTTGCTGGGTTAATTACTTTCGCTATAACTGGCAGTGTCAATGTGGCACCTTTCCAATTACCGAAAGCTTTCATTGCCAAGGCACGTGCTTCAGCAGGTTTGATGTCGCCTACAAAAGTAAGGTAGCTTCTGGAAGGAGTGACATATTTTTGATAAGCTGCTTTTACGTCCGCTAAGGTGAGTGCATTGATACTTTGCTCGGTTTCAAATTCTCCGTTAGGGTGGTTAGTTCCGTAGGTTAAAGCATTAACAACACGACCAGATATTGCTTTCGCGCTACGTTCGTTTGATTTTAAGGCTGTAATGGACTGTGATTTTAGTTTTTCGAAAGAAGGCTGCGGGAATGCCGGGTTGCGGATGGCATCTGCCATTAACAAGAAAGCATCATCAAAATAGCGTGTTAATGCAGATGTGCTTCCGCCAGCGGCTGAAACATTTACATTAGCACCCAATTGGTCAACGGCCTCATCAAATTGTACTTTTGTTTTTGTTGCCGTACCTTCATTGAGCATGCCTCCCATAATGCTGGTCACACCAGCCTTTGAGCCTTCGGTTATAGGACCTGCATCGATGCTGAATGTTGCGCTCACCTTTGGTAATTTATGGTTTTCTACCACTAAAATGGTGATGCCATTTGGCAATTTATAAGTAACCGGATCCGCGAAGGTGATAGTAGGTGCTGGTCCTGGTTTCGGTTTTTGGCTTCTATTTAGCTTTTGCGCAACTGCTGATTGTATAAAGAGCACAGCAAGTGCAAATAATAATATCTTTTTCATCAGTATATAATTTGTTTTTCAAAGGTGATGAAAGCGGTCATGAGCATAAAGCTAAGATTGCTTTCATTAGCACATCTTTTGTTTAATATTCAGACTATTTCTTTGGTAAATAATAAAGTACCACACGCTGGTCTTTGTTTAAATATTTACGCGCTACCTCTCTGATTTCTTCCCTGGTGATTGATTTAACGGTGCTTAATTCTTCGTTAATGTCATTCGTGTTTTTATTTTGAAAAGTATATCCACTGGCAAGGTTTTCTGCTACTCCCAGCATTTTACTATTGGCACTGATAAAGCCGTTCTCAAACTGGTTTTGTAATTTTGTGTATTCAGATTCGCTGATCAAGTCTGCTTTTAAGCGTGCTACTTCAGTGTCTATGTCTTTCAATAGGTCATTTAAAGGCGTGTTGTTGTTTGGTAAAGCCAGGGTGATATATGCGCCATAATCCTCTAATGTGTAATTAAAAGCAGCTACCTGCAAAGCTGTTTTCTTCTCGTCAACCATTTTAGTGCTTAATCTGGAACTGCCACCACCAGAAAGCAAGGTACTGATCATACCCAATATTTTATTGTCGCGGCTTTTCATTCCTGGCACACGGTAAGCAGCAAATATTGCAGGTATCTGAATATTAGCATCGTATGCTGTGTCAATAATTTCTTTTGTAATCGGTTTTAAATTAAAATCTCTTTTAATTACAGGTGTACCTTTGGGCACTTCATCAAAATATTTTTTGACTAGGCCTTTGGTTTTATCAACATCAATATCTCCCGCAATGGTTAGTACAGCATTGTTAGGGGCATAGTATTTTTTGAAAAAAGCAAGGAACTCAGGCAGTTTTGCAGCATCAAGATGTTCCATAGCGCCAATTGGCTGCCAGCGGTAAGGATGCTCCGTAAATAAATGCTGGAAAATATTTTCCGCAAATTTCCCATAAGGCGCATTGTCTACACGCAATCTTTTCTCTTCTTTAACCACCTCATTCTGCGTTTTAACACCAGCTTCGTCAATTTTTGGATGTAACATGCGCTCACTTTCCAGCCATAAACCTAATTCCAGCTGATTTGATGGAAAGGTTTCATAATAGAAAGTTCTATCCTGAGAAGTGTTTGCATTGTTTTGACCGCCATTGCTACTTACTAACTTCATAAATTCGCCTCTTTTCATGTTTGGGCTACCTTCAAATAAAAGGTGCTCAAAAAAGTGTGCGAAACCGGTTCTTTCTGTTTCTTCATCTTTTGAGCCTACGTGGTACATCACGGAAACGACCACCACGGGGGCGGTTTTATCTTGATGTAGAATAACATGCAAACCATTGTCCAGGTCGTATTCCGTGAACTTTACCTGTTGCGCATTCGCACCCAGAAACAGGCCAGCAAAGGCGATTGTTAAAATGAGCTTTAATTTCATTTTTTAATGTTGTTTTTTTATGATTTTTTTAGTTGAATTATCTCCAGGATTTAAATTGGTTGATCAGGCCATTCGTGGATGCATCGTGTGAGGTTATCTGCTTCTCATTTTTTAATTCAGGCAGGATACTTTTCGCCAGTTGTTTGCCAAGTTCTACGCCCCATTGGTCGAAACTAAAGATGTTCCATATAATGCCTTGTACAAATATTTTATGTTCATATATGGCGATTAGAGTGCCAAGGCTGTAAGGTGTTACACGCTTTAATAAAATAGAGTTGGTGGGTCTGTTGCCTTCAAAGACTTTGAAAGGTGCTATTTGTTGAATTTCTTTTTCAGATTTTCCCTCTTTTTTTAGCTCTGCCACCACCTGCTCCAACGTTTTGCCGTTCATTAGGGCTTCTGTTTGTGCAAAGAAGTTGGATAATAAGATGGGATGATGGTCGCCAACTGGATTATGGCTTTGCGCTGGAGCAATAAAATCACAAGGCACCAAACGCGTGCCCTGGTGTATAAGCTGGTAAAATGCATGTTGGCCGTTGGTTCCTGGCTCTCCCCAAATAATTGGACCAGTTTCATAAGTAACCTCATCGCCATTGCGATCTACATGTTTGCCATTACTTTCCATATCTCCCTGTTGGAAATAAGCAGCAAAACGATGCATGTACTGGTCGTATGGTAAAATAGCCTGAGTTTCTGCATCAAAGAAATTAATATACCAGATTCCTACCAGGGCTAAAATTACAGGGATATTTTTTTCAAAAGCAGTATTTTTAAAATGCTCATCTGCAGCATGCGCACCTGCTAATAATTGTTTGAAATTATCAAAACCGATACTTAGGGCAATAGGTAAGCCAATAGCGCTCCATAAAGAATAACGTCCACCTACCCAATCCCAAAATTCAAACATGTTCTCTATATCAATTCCAAAGGCTTTCACATCCTCCGCATTGGTAGAAAGGGCAGCAAAGTGTTTTGCAATATCTGCTTCCTGCGCCTCGCTATTTAAAAACCATTCTCTTGCCGTATGGGCATTCGTCATGGTTTCCTGTGTGCTGAAAGTCTTTGAAGCAATAAGGAATAAAGTAGTTTCAGGATTTAAATTTTTTAAAGTTTCTACAATGTGGCTACCATCAATGTTAGAAACAAAATGCATGTTTAAATGGTTCTTGTAAGCTTTAAGTCCTTCAGTAACCATTACAGGGCCTAAATCTGAACCTCCTATGCCAATATTGACCACATCAGTAATTTCTTTGCCAGTGTAACCTTTCCATTCACCTGAAATAATAGCCTGACTAAATTTCTCCATTTTAGCCAAAACATGGTTTACTTCTTCCATAACGTTTTTGCCGTCAACAAGAATGCTATTATTTCCCTGGTTTCTTAATGCGATATGAAGAACAGGCCTGTCTTCTGTCTGGTTGATTCTTTCTCCATTAAACATGGCTTGAATAGCTTCATCAAGCTTGCATTCTTTTGCCAACTGTACCAACAAGGCCATCGTGGTGTCGTCAATTCTGTTCTTGGAAAAGTCTACTAGGATGTCTTCAAATAGGATAGAGAATTTTTCAAAACGAACAGCATCTTCAGCAAAAAGATCTTTGAGGCTTTTCTCGTTTATATTAATAAAGTGATCAGCCAGGTATTTATAGGCTTCAGTTTCTGTGAAATTTATCGTTGGCAGCATGGTTTTCGTATTTATGTAAATGTAATGGTTTATTTTATTAGGTGAAATAACAGTTTCCTTTATTCCATTAAAAAATATATTATAACTAATTAGGTTACACTTTTTAGTCTTATCGTTACCAGGGTCAACGCATTTAAATTTGATTTAAAATTTTAAGGAGAAATTGATCGTCCCAGCCGGCTTTTAGCCTTTTGGTTACCAGAGACCCCTTTGA